>SEGN01000285.1 GCA_004211245.1 Variovorax sp. | reverse complement strand
CAGCCATGCCGAGGCGCTCCATCCATTCCGCCAGCGCGCGCTCGTCGGAGGTGCCCGCGCGGTAGGCGGTGTGCATCGCCGCGTGCGATTCCTTGCGATGCTGGTTGAGCTTCACCTTGTATTGCAGCGCGGTGATTCGCAACTCGAACCCCACGATACCGGCCAGCATCCTGAGCTGGAAATCTTCACCCAGGTCCCGCCATTGCTGCGCATAGGCTGGCTCGTGCTCGGCGATCAGGCGCTTGAGCAGTGCGTCCTTCTCGGCCGGCGCTTCCACCAATCGCGCCTCCACCGTGCAATGCACCGCGAGGTAATTCCACGTCGGCACGCGCGCCAGGTCCGGGTACACCGAGGGCGACAGATACGCATGCGGTCCCAGAAACGTCACCAGGGCCCCGGGCCGCGCCTGCAGGTATCGCCAGTGCGGATTGGGCTTGGCGCAATGGCCCCAGAGCACCAGTTCCTGCGCGCCGCGCTCGTCGAGCACGAGCGGCAGGTGCGTGACATAGGGCAGGCCCTCGTCGTCGCTGGAGATCAGGCTGGCAAAAGCATGCGCGCGCATCAGCTGCGTGGCAATGGCGCGGTCCTTGGCGGCGAATTGGGGAGGCAGGTACATGGCCCCCGATTGTCGCCTCGCCCCGGCCGGTCGGAGAAGTGAAGCCGCATCGTCCGGGAGGCAAACGTCAGGCTGGCTTGGCGCCACTTTCCGCGTGAAATTCCCGGGGAATGGTCTCCAGCTCCGCCAGCCACACGACCGATTCCGAATCGCTCGGTGCGCGCCAATCGCCCCTGGGCGAGAGCGATCCGCCCGAGCCGACCTTCGGCGAGTTCGGAACGCAGGAGCGCTTGAACTGGCTGGTGCGGAAGAACCGGTCGAGAAAGGTGGCGAGGTGCGACCGGATCTCGTCGAGCGAGTACTCGTTGTGTGGTTCGGGCATGTCCTTCGGCCAGCCGCCCTGCGTGCGGTCGTGCCAGGCAGCGTGCGCCAGGAACGCCACCTTCGACGGACGAAAGCCATAGCGAAGCGTGTAGTAGAGATGGAAATCCTGAAGCTCGTAAGGGCCGATGCTGGCCTCGGTGCTTTGCGAGGGCTGGCGGGCACCGTCGTCTTCATCGCCATTGCCGGCCGGCGCGCCGGACGGCACGAGCTCCGGACTCACCTCGGTCGCGAGAATCGCGCGCAGCACCTCGCTCCCCTCCCCGCCCAGCTGGCCCGTGTCGGCCACCCAGCGCACGAGGTGCTTGATCAGCGTCTTCGGCACGCTGGCATTGACGTTGTAATGCGACATGTGGTCGCCCACGCCATAGGTGCACCAGCCGAGCGCGAGCTCGCTGAGGTCGCCCGTGCCTGCGACGATCGCACCGTGGAAGTTCGCCAGCCGGAACAAATGGCTGGTGCGCTCGCCAGCCTGCACGTTTTCGAAGGTGATGTCGTACTGCGGCGTGCCGTTCGCATACGGATGTCCGAGGTCTTCGAGCATCTGGCGGCAACTCGGGCGGATGTCGATCTCGCGCGCCGTGCAACCGATCGCCTTCATCAAGGCGTGCGACTGCGACAAGGTGCGGCCGCTGGTGGCGAAACCCGGCATCGTGAACCCGAGGATGTTCTCGCGGGGCAGGCCGAGCCGGTCCATCGCCTGCGCCATGACGAGCAGCGCGTGCGTCGAGTCGAGGCCGCCGGACACACCGATGACGATCTTCCGGATGCCCGCCGCCTCGAGTCGCTGCACCAGCGATTGCACCTGGATGTTGAAGACCTCATGGCATCGCTCGTCGAGCCGCGCAGCGTCGGAAGGGACGTACGGAAACCGCTCGACCACACGGTGCAGTCCGCGGGCCGCGCCGGACGGCGCGAGGTCGAAACACACGGTGCGCCAGTCGGCGATCGCGGCGCGATGACGCTCGACGGAAACCCCGAAACTGTTCTGCCGCATCCGCTCGCGCGACATGCGCTCCAGGTCCACGTCGGCCATGATCCTGTGCGAACGGTTGCTGAACCTTTCGCTCTCCGCGAGCAGCTCGCCGCCCTCGTAGATCAGCGCCTGACCGTCCCATGCCAGGTCCGTGGTCGACTCCCCGATGCCTGCCGAGGAATAGAGGTAAGCCGCCAGGCACCGTGCAGACTGCACCCCCACCAGGCGGTGCCGGTAGTCGGCCTTGCCGATCGTGATGTTGGAGGCCGACAGGTTGACGAGGACGGTCGCGCCGGCGAGCGCAGCGAGGCTCGAAGGCGGGATCGGCACCCAGACGTCCTCGCAGATCTCGACGTGCAGCTTGAGCAGTGGAAATTTTTCGTCGTGGAACAACAGGTCCGCGCCGAACGGGACACGTTGCCCGCGGAAGACGATCTCCGTCGACAGCGCGGTGCTGGCCGCATGGAACTGCCGTGCCTCGTAGAACTCGCCGTAGTTCGGAAGATAGGACTTCGGCACCACGCCGAGCAGCCGCCCGCGCGCCACCACCGCCGCGCAGTTGAAGAGGCGATGATCCACGCGCAGCGGCAATCCGACGATCGCCACGGCATCGATGTGCGCGGACGCCTCGACCAAATCCTGCAAGGCTTGCTCGCAAGCATCGAGCAACGCGGCCTGATGGAACAGGTCGTCGCAGGTGTAGGCAGAAAGCCCCAGCTCCGGAAACGCGACCAGCATCGCGCCCTGCGCCGCTGCATCCCGGTACATGGCGATCGTTTCCGCGGCGTTGAAAACCGGATCGGCGACCTTGTTCCGGGGGACGGCGACCGCCACACGTGCAAAGCCGTGTGCGTGGGGGTTGTTGAAGGGGAGGTCCGTCATGGTGCCTTTTCGAATCGAATTCTTGAACACGGCGTCATGGGCAAGCCCAGCGCCTCGGTGAAGATCAGTTCTGCAGCCTTCGCGCGAGCGCGTGTCTGCGTTGCGACGCCGTCTCGCGGAACAACGACCTCGAGGTCGTGCATGCGGGCTTCGCTCGCCGTGGTCAGCACGCACTGGTCGGCCGCAACGCCGGTGAGCACGATGCGCCGCACCTCCAGGTTGGCGAGCAGCAGTTGCAGTGGCGTGCCCAGGAACGCGGAGAACTGCGGCTTCAGCAGGAAGTAGTCTTCCTCCTGCGGCCGCAGCGCAGCAGTGATGCGCGAGACCTCGCCGCCGCACGCGAGCGACTGTTCGACGAGCATGCGGAAATCGGACCGCCACCCGCCCCGGTTGTCGTTGGCAAAGATGACGGGCACGCCGGCCGTCCTGCAGCGCTGCATGAGCCGACTCACCGGGCCAACGATATTCAACGTGGGCGGAAGCAGCTTTTCCGCATCGGGGAAGTCCCAGCAACTGATCATGTCGATGACCAGCAATGCCGTGTGGCCAGGTGCCGTCCGGGTCGTACTGACAGTGCTGGATTGTGAACTCATGCCGCGGCGTGCTGTTGGTCGGTAAGGAAGCGAACGGTGACGATCATGCGCTCGCTTGGGCACCCTCGTGGGACGGGTCGCCCTATGGCTCTCCAATCATGTCCTACGAGCGGACGGACATCATGGACCACAAGACAGGCCCGCACGAGGACTAGCGTACACGCAGATTCCCGGGAACTGCCCTGGAATCGATCGATGACATACCCACAACCTGGAGCAAACCCATGAATTCGAAACTTCTTTCCTCCCTGGTCGCGGCTGGCGTGCTGGCATTCTCGGCAGCCACCAGCGCACAGACCACTGCCGTGCCGGCCGCCCCCAATCCGTCCGTTGGTGGCCAGGCAAGCACTCAGACGCCAGCCGGTGTGCCCAACCCCACACAGAAGCCCGCCGGGATGGCCAACTCCCGCGAGGCGGTCCGCTCCGAGGCCCGGACCGAAAACCGCAACCCTGCGAACACCGCGGTTCCCAAGGGCGAGCCGTCCACGATGACGAACAACCAGCCGAACGCTGCGCAACCGACCGGTGCGATGACGCGGGCGGAAGTGCGGCCCACGAAGAACGAGCTCAAGCCGCAAATGGGGCAGAAGGGTGAGCGCCCCGACGTGCCGACCAACCCGAAGGGCGAGACCGGCACGCCGAAGTGACCCGCGGGAGCCGTCGACGAACCGGCCAGGATCG
>SEGN01000284.1 GCA_004211245.1 Variovorax sp. | reverse complement strand
GCCCAGCACCGAGATCTTGGCCTCGTCACGGTTGAACGCGATGCCGGATACGACGGCTTGTTCCATTTTTTCGTCTTCCTCGAAAGTGATCAGCGTGCCGGACTTGGCTTCTTCATTGATGTCGATGTCCCACGGCGTGAAGCTCGACAGCACACGCAGCCGCACCTTGTACTTGCCGGCAAATTCCACCGAGCGGATCTGCAGCACTTTGGAGCCGAGGCTCGCCATCTCGAGCATCTCCTCGAAGCTCACGGTGGTGAGACGGCGTGCGTCGGGCTCGACGCGCGGGTCTGTCGTGTAGACGCCATCGACGTCGGTGTAGATCAGGCACTCGTGTGCCTTCATTGCGGCGGCGATCGCCACGGCCGACGTGTCGCTGCCGCCGCGACCGAGCGTGGTGATGTTGCCGCTGTCGTCCACGCCCTGGAACCCGGTGATGACGACCACGCGCCCCGCTTCGAGGTCGGCACGCACGCGCGCATCGTCGATGCTCTCGATGCGGGCCTTGGTGTAGGAGCTGTCGGTGCGCACCGACACCTGCCAGCCGGCATAGCTCACCGCCTCCATGCCTTCGGCCTGGAGGGCAATGGCGAGGAGCGCCGAGGAAGCCTGCTCGCCGGTCGACGCGAGCATGTCGAGTTCGCGGTTGGTGGCGTCGCCGGCCTTGCTGGGCGAGAGCTCCTTGGCCAGGCCGAGCAGCCGGTTGGTCTCGCCGCTCATGGCGCTCGGAACCACCACCATCTGGTGGCCGGCACGCGCCCACTTGGCCACGCGCTTGGCGACATTCTTGATGCGCTCGGTCGAGCCCATCGACGTGCCGCCGTATTTGTGAACGATCAATGCCATGGGTGAAATTGGGAAGGGAATGAAACTGACCCGCGGGGTTGCCCCTGGAGGCAGTGCCCCCTGGCGCTCAGCGCAAAGGCTTCGTCGGGGGCGCGGAATTGTACCAACCGAGCACTGCGCTGCGCCGCTCGACATAACCGGCGCCGACCTTGATGTGCAGGCCGTGCCCGCGCGTGGTGCAGGCAGCAACCTGATCGAGCAACTCATCGAGCTGCGCAGCGCTCGGCGTGCAGCCGTGCGCCCGCAGCAACCAGTGACGCAGCATGTTGGCCTGCCGGGCGCGCGAAAGACGCTGCAGGGCATGGATGGCGGGCGGATCGCCGACGGCTGCAAGGTCCTGCTCGGCGAGTTCGGTCAGAAGCGCCTGCGCCTGCGCCGCATGGCGTGCACTGCGCGCGAAGGTGGCGCGAAACTGCGGGAACGTGGCTTCCAGCTTCGGCAGCAGTTCGGCGCGAATCCGGTTGCGGACAAAGCGGATGTCGGTATTGCTCTGATCCTCGATCCACTGCACCTCGCGCTCCGCCAGCCACGCGCGCAGTGCTGCGCCCGGCACGCCGAGCAAAGGGCGGTGGTAGCGCAGGCTTCCGCGCTGCATCGCCGCCGGCATGGCTGCCAGGCCCGCCAGACCGGCGCCGCGCGACAGCGCGAGCAGCACCGTCTCGACCTGGTCGTCCGCGTGCTGCGCGAGCGCAACGGCAGAGATGGCGCGGCGCGACGGGTCGGCTGCGAGCGCTTCGAAAGCGGTGTAGCGGGCACGCCGCGCCGCGTCTTCCGGACTCTCGCCCACGGCATGCCGCGCATCCACCCGCAGCACGCGAAGCGGCACGTCGAATTGTCGGCACGCGGCCGCGCAGTGACGCTCGAAATCGTCGGCCGCAGCCTGCAGGCCATGATGCACGTGAAACGCCTCCACCTGCCCCGGCCAACGCGCCGCACTGGCCAGCAGCAGCGCTGTCGAGTCGGCACCGCCGCTGTAGCCGACGGCGAACGGCAGCGCGGGTTCGAAAGCGGCGAAGGCCTCGGCGAAATTCATGGACGGATTGTGCGGCCGCCCCCTTGTCATCGCCGCGAGTCGACCCACGTTGGGGGTTGGGGCCGCTTCGGCCCGAAAGGAACTGCGATGTGGAAACTGGGCAAGCTGTGGTTGCTGGCGCGCAAGGAGCTGGCGCTGGTCTGGGCGATGCTGCGCGACCCGCGCGCGCCGAAGGCCGCCAAGCTGACCGCCATTCTCGCCGTGCTCTACGTATTGAGCCCGGTCGACCTGGTGTCGGACTTCATTCCGGTGCTGGGCTGGCTCGACGACGGCGTGGTGGCCCTGCTGCTGGTGCAACTGGCGATGCGCTTCCTGCCGCCCGACGTGCATGCAGCCCTCCAGGCGCAGATCGATCGGCGCTTCGGCAGCAAGTCCGCCCGGGCCTGACAGAGCCTACTTGTCGGCCTTGGTGTCGTTGAAGCGGCCGTAGCTCTGCAGGCGGTCGTAACGCCGGTCGAGCAGTTCCTTGACCTTGAGGTCGCTCACCTGGCGGAATGCATCGTTGAGTGCACGCTTCAGGAAGGCGGCCATCTGGCGGTGGTCCCGGTGGGCGCCGCCGACCGGCTCGTTCACGATCTTGTCGACCAGCCCGAGTGCCTTGAGGCGATGCGCCGTGATGCCGAGCGCATCGGCCGCTTCCTGCGCCTTCTCGGAAGTCTTCCAGAGAATGGACGCGCAGCCTTCGGGGCTGATCACCGAGTAGATCGAGTACTGCAGCATCAAAAGCTGGTCGCCCACCGAGATGGCCAGCGCGCCGCCTGAGCCGCCCTCACCGATGATGGTGACGATGATCGGCACCTCCAGCTGCGCCATCTCGAAGATGTTCCGGCCGATGGCTTCGGACTGGCCACGCTCCTCGGCGTCGATGCCGGGGTAGGCACCGGGCGTATCGACGAAGGTGAACACGGGCAGCTTGAACTTCTCGGCCGTCTTCATGAGCCGCAGCGCCTTGCGATAACCCTCGGGCTTGCTCATGCCGAAGTTGCGCGCGGTGCGCTCCTTCGTATCGCGGCCCTTCTGGTGGCCGAGCACCATGCAGGGCGTGCCGTTGAAGCGGGCCAGGCCGCCGACGATCGAGAGATCGTCCGAGAAATGACGGTCGCCGTGCAACTCGACGAAATCGGTGAAGAGTTCGTTGACGTAATCGAGCGTGTAGGGGCGTTCCGGATGCCGGGCGATCTTGGTGATCTGCCAGGGCGTCAGGTCGCTGTAGATGTCCTTGGTGAGCTGCTGGCTCTTCTTGCCGAGCTGATCGATCTCTTCGGAGATGTCGACCGCCGATTCGGTCTGCACATAGCGCAGTTCTTCGATTTTGCCTTCGAGCTCCGCGATGGGCTGCTCGAAGTCGAGGAAGGTTCGTTTGGCCAAGGCCGCTCTCCTTCAGTGTTGTAGCTTCTCAATACGCGACCGGTGCCGGGTCGAGCGAGCGCCAAATATACCAAGTCGCCACGCTGCAATAAGGCGCCCAGGCCACGGCCACTTCGCGCGCGTCGCTGCGACTCACCGGGTCGCCCGAAAAATAGTTGTGGCTGATCCCGCTGATCAAGCCGGCGTCGTCCAGCGGCAGCACGTTCGGCCGCATCAGGTGAAAAATCAGGAACATCTCGGCCGTCCAGCGACCGATGCCACGTATGGCCACGAGTTCCTCGATGATGAGCTCGTCCGCCATGTGCTTCCAGGCGTCGACGTGAACGGCTTGCGTGTCGAAGTGGATGGCCAGGTCCACCAGGTACTCGACCTTGCGCGCAGACAGGCCGCAGGCACGCATGTCGTCGACCTTGAGCTTGAGCACGTTCGCGGGCGACATGCGCCGCGGCAGCAGTTCGAACTTGTCCCAGACCGACTGGGCCGCTTTCACCGAAATCTGCTGGCCGACGATGCTGCGCGCCAGCGTGGTGAAGGCATCTCCGCGCGATTCGAGGCGCACGTCGCCGAATTGCGGGATCAGGCGCTTCATCACCCGATCCTTCTTCGCCAGGTGCTTGCAGGCTTCTTCCCAGTAGTCGGGCGTGAAGATCTCGACGGTCGTTTTCTTGAGTGGCGCCACGGTCAATCCCGGTTCACTGCGCCGAAGCCCAGGTGGTGCCCGTGGGCGAGTCCTTCAGCACGATGCCCTGGTCGAGCAGTTCCTGCCGGATCCGGTCGGCCTCGGCGAAGTTCTTCGACGCCTTGGCTGCAGCGCGCTGCGCGATGAGCATCTGGAT
>SEGN01000035.1 GCA_004211245.1 Variovorax sp. | reverse complement strand
TCGATGTCGCCGACCACGCGGTAGAGCAGGAACGCGATGCCGGCCGTGTAGATCAGCAGGATGCCGAGAAAAATCCGCGTGCGTCGCGTCACGGGATCAGGGCGCCGCTGGCAGCTCTTCGTTCAGCGCGTAGCCGGTGCCGCGCAGCGTGCGGATCGGCTCGACGTCGGGCGCGATCGCCTTGAGCTTGGCGCGCAGGGTCTTGACGTGTGCGTCCACCGTGCGGTCGAAGCTCTCGCTCGCGTCGTCCCACACGAGCGCGAGCAGTTCGTCGCGCGTGAACACGCGCCCCGGGCGCTGCACCAGCAGGCGCAGCAGGCCGTACTCGTAGCGCGACAGGTCGAGCGCACGGCCGTAGTAGCGAATCTGCATGCGCTCTGCATCGAGCGCGAAGGGCTGCGGTGGCGGTGGCGTCACCACCGCCACCGGCGGTGCGGCGGCGGGCGCCTGCCCGCGCCCGCTGCGGCGCAACACCGTGCGCACGCGCGCCACCAGCTCGCGCGGAGAAAACGGCTTGGCGATGTAGTCGTCGGCCCCGAGTTCGAGGCCGACCACGCGGTCGATCTCGTCGCTGCGGGCGGTGAGAAAGATCATCGGTACCTGCGCACCGCCCGGCAGCGCGTGCAGCCGCTTGAACAGTTCGAATCCGTTCAGGTCGGGCAGGCCGACGTCGAGGATCGCGAGCGCCGGCGGCTCCAGCGCAAACTGTGCAAGGGCCTCGGCAGCCGTCGCGCACCACACCGGCGTGAAGCCGTCGCTCTTGAGCACGTACTGCAGCGTGTCGGCGATGCCCGACTCGTCTTCTGCGATCAGGATGCGGGGGTTGGTCGGCGGCATGCCGCGAATGGTAGCGGCTCGGCCTGCGGCGCTTCAGTGGAGGTCGAAGCAGCAGCCGGCGTAGTAGACGCTGTCGCCGCCGTCGACGAACGGCACCTCGATCAACTTTCCTTCGTTGCGCCAGACGTCGCGGCGCTTGTAGCCGGCATGGGTGAGCTGGGCGATCAGGTCGTCGTAGCGCTGGATGCGGTAGGGGCTGAAACCGAATCCGAGGCTGTGCACGGTGAAGATGGCCCGGTCGGCGTGCACGGCCGTGGTGTTGAGGATGATGCGCCGGGGCTTGACGGGCAGCGCATCGAGCACCTGCGTCAACGTCTGCGGCATGAACTGCAGCGTGCCGGCGATGTAGAGCACGTCGTAGCCGCTGGCGTCCTCGAAGCGGGTGGTGAAGTCCAGCTCCTTGCCGACGCCGCGCTCGGCCGCGATCTCGCGCCCGGCCTCCACCACGCCGGGCACGTCGCACACGGTCCAGTGCAGGTCGGGCGGGTAGGTGAGCATGCGGCGGAAGGCGTGGAACTTGATGCCGGCGTGGCCGCCGAGGTCGAACACGCTGCGCATGCCGTCCTCCAGTGCGCGACCCAGCCAGAACAGTGCCGGGTAATCGAAGAAGAACACCTGCTGGCTGTAGAGCTTGCGCGCCTCGGCCGCGTTGTCGAAGCCCAGCGGCTTGGTGGTGGGAGCGGCCGCGGCGGCGGCCTCGAAGCTGTCGTAGGAGCCCATGAAGAGGTGCTCGTCGACGTTGTCGATGAATTTGCGGCGGTACGCCGCTTCGCGCATCTTGCGCAGTGGCGGAAGAGTGTCCAGCATGCCGTGCTCAGTTGGTGGGAATGCGGATGTTCAACTGCCGGCGCGAGGGCTCGGGTGCCACCTCGGCCGATACCGGCGCCAGCAGCCCCGGCAGCACCATGAGGCGCGCAAGGCGAGGCGACCTGTGCTGCAGCTGCTCCATCGTGTCGAGCACGACGCCGGCGAACTTCAGGTAGGCGCGCATGAAGCTGGCTTTGCGCGGCGCCTTCTTGGCTTCGTCGCCGGCAACCTCTTCGACATAGTCACCCCAGTTGGAGCCGTCGAGCATGTTGGTGCACACCGAGATCGAGGTCGTCAGCGCGCGCGCCGCGTGCCACCACTTGGCCGGCACGAAGATCATGTCGCCGGGCTTGAGCGTCGTGCGGTACTGGGTGGCCTTGGCCAGCAGCGGGTAGCGGGCCAGGTCCTGCATCACGGGGTCGTCGACCATCGAGTGGTTGGGAAAGAATTTTTTCGGATACAGGTACTGCCCGTCCTCCGGGGCGTACATGACGAACTCCTTGTCGCCGTAGATCTCGGTGATCGCGGCGTGCGCGTTCTCGCCATCGAAATGCATCACCGGAAACTTGCTGCCCACGCCGCCGATCAGCAGCTTGAGGTAGCCATCGGGGCGACGCCATTTCTCCAGCATCAGCGGGCTCGCATAGCGGCGTGCGAAGGCGAACTTGTTCTGCGGGATCACGTCGGGCAGCAGTTCCGGCAGCACCTCGTGCAGGAACGAGCGGTACATGTACGGGCCGGGGTTCTCCGGACTGGAGGCCAGCACCTGGTCGATGAACTGATCGAACGGCATGTTGCGGTCGTAGCCGACGGCGACGGGCTGGCTGCCGAAGCGCTGCTTGAAATAGTCGGGCGTCCACTGGCGCATGGCCGGCCAGTCGCCCGCCACGTTGGAGATCACCACCGGCTTGTTGGCGTGCATGTAACGCGCCAGGAAATCGTCGTAGCTCAGCTGAGCGCCATCGACCCGCTCGATGGGCAGCCAGGGCGCGGGCGTGCGGGCATCCGTCCTGGGAGCCGGGCTGGCCGCAGCCGTGGCGGCGGAGGTCGGGGCAGTTTGCATTTGCATACATTTATCTTACAAAATGCCTTGCCGTGCGGCAATCACTTTGGCATGCACGAACTGCCTATATCTGCCGAAGTAGCGTAAAGAGGCTCAGTTTCCGGCCAGGTCGTCCAGGATCGGGCAGTCCGGGCGGCCGTCGCCGTGGCAACAATGCACCAGATGCGCCAGCGTCTTTCGCATGCCCTGCATGTCGGCGATGCGCCGGTCCAGTTCGCCGAGATGCACTTCGGCGATGCGCTTGACGCTGGCGCTGGCGCGGCCCCGGTCATGCCAGAGGCCGACCAGCTCTGCGATCTCGGCCATCGAGAAGCCCAGGTCGCGCGCCCGCTTGATGAAGCGCAGGCTGTGGACGTCGGCATCGTTGTACTGCCGATAGCCGCTGTCGGTGCGTGCCACGCCCGGCAGCAGGCCCAGCCCTTCGTAGTGGCGCACCATGCGCGCCGAGACGCCGGAGCGCCGGGCGGCCTCCCCAATTGCCACGGCCGGCATCACGCCGCCTTGTAGCCTGCGTTTTCGATCGCGAGCACGATGTTCTGGCGCGGCTGCTGGCTCAGCACGTCGACATGGCCGGTCGGCAAATCGACCGTCACCCGGGCTTCCGGATCGATTTGTTGGACGGCGCGCGTGACGGCCTGCTGGCAGTGTGCGCAACTCATGCCGGTGACCTGGAATTTCTGATGCATGGAATGGCTCCTTCAGTGTGTTGGCAGCCAGTCTGAACCTTGACGCGATGTCAAGGTCAAGCCCGGCCCGCTTGACCTTGCCATGGTGTGAGGCTTTAGCCTTTGTGCATGAACCTCGATTCCGCTTCCCTTGCCGCCACCACCACGCTCGATATCCCGATCGGAGGCATGACCTGCGCCTCCTGCGTGGGGCGTGTCGAAAAGGCACTGCAAAGGGTGCCGGGCGTGCGGAGTGCAACGGTCAACCTGGCGACCGAGTCGGCCCGCATTGCCTTCACGCCCGAGGCGGACATGGATGCCCGCCTGCGCCGTGCGGTGCGCGACGCCGGTTACGAGCCGCGCGCCGCGACGGAGGCGATGGCCGCGCAGCCAGCGTCGGCCTGGGCCGGCTTCGCGCCGGTGGGGCTCGGGCTGCTGTTGTCGGCACCGTTGATCGCACCGATGCTGGCCGCGCCCTTCGGCGCCGACTGGATGCTGGCGCCCTGGCTGCAGTTGCTGTTGGCCGCGCCGGTGCAGTTCGGGCTCGGCGCGCGCTTCTACCGCGCCGGATGGCACGCGCTGAAAGCGCGCACGGGGAACATGGACCTGCTGGTGGCGCTGGGCACGAGTGCGGCGTTCGGGCTGTCGCTCTGGCTCTGGTGGCGGGCGGCGAGCGGGGCGCACGCGGGCCATGCAGTGCCGCATCTCTACTTCGAGGCGTCGTCGGTGGTCATCACGCTCGTGCTGCTCGGCAAGTGGCTGGAGGCGCGCGCGAAGCGGCAAGCCACTTCGGCGATCCGCGCGCTGCAGCAGTTGCGGCCGGAAACGGCGCACGTGCTGGGCCCGCAAGGCGAACGCGACCTGCCGCTGGCCGAGGTGCTGCCGGGCGACCGGCTCGCGGTGCGGCCTGGCGAGCGCATGCCGGCCGACGCACGGGTGATCGAGGGCGAATCGGAGGTCGACGAGTCGATGCTCACCGGCGAGCCGCTGCCGGTGGTCAAGCGTGCCGGCGATGCATTGACGGGCGGCTCGGTCAACGGCGCCGGGCGGTTGGTGGTCGAGGTGCGCGCGGTTGGCGCCGAGAGCGTGCTGGCCCGCATCATCCGGCTGGTGGAGGACGCGCAGGCAGCCAAGGCGCCGATCCAGCGTCTGGTCGACAAGGTCGCGGCGGTCTTCGTGCCGGTGGTGCTGCTGATCGGCCTCGCCACGCTGGCCGGCTGGTGGCTGGCCGGCGCGGGTCTGGAGGCGGCGCTGATCCATGCGGTGGCGGTGCTGGTGATCGCCTGCCCGTGCGCGCTTGGCCTGGCGACGCCGGTGGCCGTGATGGTCGGCACCGGCGTGGCGGCGCGTCAGGGCATCCTCATCAAGGACGCGCAGGCGCTGGAACTCGCGCACCGTGTCGACACCGTGGCCTTCGACAAGACCGGCACGCTGACCCTCGGCACGCCGGAGCTCACGGCACTGCTGCCGGTCGATGGCGGCGACGAGCGGGCATTGCTGAAGGTCGCAGCCAGCCTGCAGAGCGGCAGCGGGCATCCGCTGGCGCGCGCGGTGCTCGCGGCGGCGAAGGCGCGTGGCGTGGCTTTCGACGCACCGGGACGGCTGCAGTCGTTGCCGGGCCGGGGCGTGCGCGGCGCGGTGGACGGCGGCGATTGGGCCATCGCCAGCCTGCGCTGGTGCGACGAACTCGGCGTGCCGGTGGCAGTCCCGCGCGCACAGCAGGATCAAGGCGCGACGCTGTCGGCCCTGCTGCGCTTCGATGCAGGCAGACCTGCCGTGCGCGCGCTGCTCGCTTTCGTCGACCAGCCCAAGCCGCACGCCGCCGAGGCCGTCGGCGCGCTGCGCGCCCGCGGTCTTCGGGTGGTGATGATTTCGGGCGACAACCTGCGCGCCGCGCAGGCAATGGCCGCGCGCCTCGGCATCGATGCCGCCGATGTGCGCGCGGAGGTGCTGCCGGCCGACAAGGCCGAGCAGGTGGCGGCGCTGAAAGCCGGCGGACACGTCGTCGCGATGGTCGGCGACGGCGCCAACGACGCGCCGGCGTTGGCCGCGGCCGATGTCGGCATCGCGATGGCCAACGGCACCGACGTGGCGATGGAAGCGGCCGGCATCACGTTGATGCGCGGCGACCTGGCGCTGGTGGGCGCAGCGCTCGAACTGTCGGCGCGCACCGTCGCCAAGATCCGGCAGAACCTGTTCTGGGCCTTCGCCTACAACGTGGCTGGCATCCCGCTCGCGGCGTTCGGGTTGCTGAGCCCTGTGGTGGCCGGCGCGGCGATGGCACTGTCGAGCGTGAGCGTGATGGGCAACGCATTGCTGCTGCGCAGAGCTGCGCGCTCTATCATCCCGGCCCATGCGAATCCTCCTGGTTGAAGACGATTTGGTGCTGCGCGACGTGATGCTGCGCAGCCTGATGGATGCGGGCCATCGCATCGATGTGGCGACCAATGTCGAGGATGCCGATCACCTCTGGCGCGTGCAGCCATTCGACGCCGTGCTGCTCGACCTGAACCTGCCGGCCAGCGGCAGCGCCACCAGCGGCCTCGCCAGCGGCCTGGTGGCGCTGCGGCAAGCCCGCGGCCGCGGCGACCGCACGCCGGTGCTGGTGCTCACCGCGCGCGACCGCACGGAGGAGCGCATCGCCGGGCTCGACGCGGGCGCCGACGACTATCTCGGCAAGCCGTTCGATCTGGCCGAGGTGGAAGCGCGCCTGCGGGCGCTGGTTCGGCGCGCGCAGGGCACCGAGGACGTGGTCGTCGTGGGCCAGCTGAAGCTCGATCGCAAGGCGCGCCGCTTCTCCAGCGCCGACGGCCCGCTCGACCTGCCTGCGCGTGAGTTCGAGGTGCTGTGGGAACTGATGACACCGCCAGCGCGCGCCGTCAGCAAGCGCACGCTGTCCGACAAGCTCTCGGGCTTCGACGAAGCCCTGGGAGACAACGCGCTCGAAGCTTTCATCTCCCGGCTGCGCAAGAAGCTCGCGGGCACCGGCGCCGGCATCCGCACGCTGCGCGGCATCGGCTACCTGCTGGAAGCAGAACCGGCGGGCTGATGGCGCAACCGGCACACGCGCCCACGCTCATCCGCAAGGTTCTTCGCCATGTGCTGTGGCCACTGGCGCTGACCTGGCTGCTCGGCACGGCTGTCGCCACGGGCGTGGCCCACCATTTGACCGACGAGGCCTTCGATCGCGCGATGCTCGACGATGCGCATGCCGTGCTCACCAACGTGCAGTCCGGCCAGCGCGGGCTCGAGCTGTCGCTGTCGCAGCGCGCCGTCTCCACGGTTCTGTTCGACGACACCGAAGAGGTGTACTTCGCCGTGCGGCGTCAGGATGGCTCGGTGATCGCGGGCGAGCCCGGGCTGACTGCGCCCGCCCCCGAGGCCGGCGCGTCCTGGCGCTTCTCGGACATCGAGTTCCGCGGCAAGGCGCTGCGGGCGATCGTGCTGAGCGAGGCCTCGTCGGCCACGTTCAACGTGGTGATCGCCCAGACCACGCGCGAGCGCCGCGCGCTGGTCGAGCGCCTGCTTCTGTACGCGCTGTTGCCGCAAGTGCTGTTGCTCGCCCTGCTGGCGACATGGATCTGGCGCGGCGTTCGCAGCGACCTGCGTCCGCTCGGCGCGTTCGGCCAGGCACTCGACCGGCGCGACGCCGACGACATGGCGCCGGTCGCGGTGGAGCGCACGTCGCGCGAGATCGGGCGCCTCGGCGATGCCGTCAACGCGCTGCTGCAACGGCTCGGCCACAGCGTTGCCGCGCAGCGCGAGTTCACCGGCAACGTGGCGCATGAACTGCGCACGCCGCTGGCCGGCATCCGGGCGCTGGCCGAGTACGGCCTCGCGCAGGACGAGCCGGCGGTGTGGCGCGAGCAACTGGTGCGCGTGGCGCAGAGCGAGGCGCGCGCCAGTCACCTGGTGGATCAACTGCTCGCGCTGGCGCTGGCCGACGAGGCCCACGCAGCGCAGCACCGCGCGCCGGTGCGGCTGGCCGAAGTGGTCGAGCAGACCGTGCTGCGGCACCTGGCGCGCGCCGATGCGCGCGGGGTGGACCTGGGCGCGCGCGGCATCGACGATGGCCCCGGCGCGACGGTGCAGGCCAACGTGGCGCTGATCGAGGGCCTGCTCGACAACCTGATCGACAACGCCTTGCGCTATGGCGGCCGAACGCTCACGGTCGAACTCGCCGGCACCGTGCTGAGCGTGGTCGACGACGGACCCGGCATCGCGCCCGAGGCGCAGCGCGCGCTGCTGCAGCGCTGGTCTCAAGGCGCCGCGGGCCTGCAGCTGGGGCAGGGCGCCGGCCTCGGCCTGTCGATCGTCGCGCGCTATGCGCAACTGCTCGGCGCCAGCTTCACCTTGCAGAACGACACCACGACCGGCGGCCTGCGTGCCAGCGTCGCGTTTCCGGACGAGGCCGGCGGCGCCCCGCGATAGAACGAACTGCCGGGCCTCAGCTGGTGCCGGGATCGAAGTCGTCGTCCAGCGCGAACTCGCCGCGTTCGAAGGCGGCGATCACCCGCTTCGCTTCGTCCACATGGTCGGCCGCGACGCGCAGTTTGGCGCCGCCGACCGCGACGCTCCACAAGGCGTTGGCCTGAACCAGGTTGTCGTCCGCCACGGTCGCCGGCACGCCGGCCGCCTGCAGGCAATTGCGCAGCATGTGCGCATCGGTGGGCGTGAGGTCGCGCGCGACGGTGGTCATGTCGCCGGCGTAGTCGTCGCCGTGGCGGATCATGGGTGCCGGGCTCCAGCGCTCATTTCAGCACGTAGCTGGCCAGCACCGACTGGACCTCGTAGATGCTCAGCTTCTTGTTGAACCGCTTCTGGACAGGGGCGGCCGTGCCCGAGATCCAGATCTTCAACTCGGCATCGAGATCGAAAGTGCCTGCCGTCTCGATGCTGAAATGCGTGATGCTCCTGTACGGGATCGAGTGGTACTCGACCTTGCTGCCTGTCACGCCCTGGCGGTCGACCAGCACGAAGCGCTTGTCCGTGAACACCAGCAGGTCGCGAATGAGCTGGAACGCATGCTCCACGGATTCGCCCGGCGCGAGGATTCCGGCGAACTCGCCCTGCACCTTGCGCGCATCGATCTTCGATGCGTTGCCCAGCATGCCGTCCAGCAGTCCCATGTGTTCTCCGTCGTGCGTTGCGGTCAGCCCAGCGCCGGATAGTCGGTATAGCCCTTGGCGCCGCCACCGTACATCGTGGCCTTGTCCAGTTCGTTCAGCGGCGCGTTCTCGCGGATGCGGCGCACCAGATCCGGGTTCGAGATGAAAGGCTTGCCGAAGGCGACCAGATCGTCGCCTTCCTTCACGGCCTGTTCGGCGAGCGGCTTGTCGTAGCCATTGTTCACCATCCAGGCACCCTTGCCGCCGGCGGCGCGGTAGGCGGCCTTCAGGGCCTCGTAGTCGAATGGGCGGTCTTCGATCTCGCGCGGGCCACCGGTGGCACCTTCGATGATGTGGATGTAGGCCAGGTTCAGCGTGGCGAGCTGCTTCACCACATAGGTGAACAGTGGCTGCGGGTCGTCGTCGCGCACGTCGTTGGCCGGCGTCACGGGTGACAGGCGGATGCCGGTCTTGCCGCCCCCGACGGCGTCGGCGACAGCACGCGTGACTTCGAGCAGCAGGCGGGCCCGGTTCTCGATGGAGCCGCCGTAGTCGTCGGTGCGCTGGTTGCTGCCGGTCTTGAGGAACTGGTCGAGCAGGTAGCCGTTGGCGCCATGGATCTCCACGCCGTCGAAGCCCGCGGTCTCGACCGCGTTGCGGGCCGCGGCCGCATAGGTGTGCACGATGCCGGGCAGTTCCTCGGCCTGGAGCGCGCGCGGTTCGGATGTCTCCACGAAGGTCGGCACGCCGTCCTTGATCAGCACGGTCTTGGTCTTGGCGGTGATGGCCGACGGTGCCACGGGCTGGCCACCGTCGGGCTGCAACTCGGTGTGCGACACGCGGCCCACATGCCAGAGCTGCACCACGATCTTGCCGCCCTCGGCATGCACCGCGTCGGTCACGCGCTTCCAGGCGTCGAGCTGTTCGGTGCCGTAGAGGCCCGGCACGTCGGCATAGCCCTGGCCCTGGTGGCTGATGGCGGTGGCCTCGGTGATGAGCAGGCCGGCGCTGGCGCGCTGCGCGTAGTAGGTGACGGCGATGTCGCGCGGGATGGCGTCGGGCGAGCGGTTGCGCGTGAGGGGCGCCATCACGATGCGGTTGGCGAGGTGCAGGTCGCCGGCCTGGACGGGGTCGAAGAGAGTGGGCATGGTGGATGTACCGGATTTCAGGGGAAAGAACAGGCGCAGCGTAAGCGGACGCGCGTAACCGTGCTGTCGCGGGGTTGTCGGCATGGCGCCCGGCCTGCCGCAGAATGCCCGAAAGCCGATGAACCACCGCCCCGACCTTGCTTCGCTCACTTCCGCCCGGGCCATCGGCCTGGCGCTCGCGCTCTCGATGGGTGCGGCCGTGTCGCTCGGCATCACCCGCTTCGCCTACGGGCTGCTGCTGCCGCCGATGCGGGCCGACCTGCAGTGGAGCTACGCGTTGGCCGGCGGCATGAACACGGCCAACGCGGTGGGCTACCTGCTCGGCGCGCTGGTGACGCCAGCCTTGATGCGGCGCTTCGGCGCGGCGCGGCTGCTGATCGCCGGCGCGGTGCTGGCCAGCCTCTTCATGGCCGGCAGCGGCTTCGTGACGGCGGCGCCGGCCTTGTTGCTGCAGCGTCTGCTGGCGGGCCTGGCCAGTGCCTGGGTGTTCGTGGCGGGCGGGCTGCTGGCGGCGCGGCTCGGCACGGCCCAGCCTTCGCGCAGCGGCTTCCTGATCGGCCTGTATTACGGCGGCACCGGCTTCGGCATTCTGCTGTCGGCGCTGCTCGTGCCACCGGTGCTGCAGGCGGCTGCCGGTGTCGCGCATGGCTGGGCGTGGGCCTGGTGGGCGCTCGCCCTGACCAGCGGCGCCGCTACCTTGCTGCTGGCCTGGGCTGCGCGTGCGATGCCGGAGACGAATACCCCCGCGTCTGCGGCTGCGGGCGACGCGGCGCCGGTCGCATTGCGCCGCTTCGGCTGGGCGCTGGCCGGCTATGCCCTGTTCGGCGCAGGCTACATCGGCTACATGACCTTCGTGATCGCGCTGCTGCGCGAGCAGGGCGCCAGCGCGTCGTTCGTCACCGTGTTCTATGCGCTGCTCGGCGTGGCCTGCGTGGCCTCGTCGCGCCTGTGGGCCGGCTTGCTCGACAGATACCGCGGCGGCCAGCCGCAGGCGGTGCTCAACACGCTGCTCGGCGCGGCGACGCTGCTGCCGGTAGCGAGCGCGTCGGCGCCAGTGGCGCTGCTGTCGGGTCTGCTGTTCGGCGGCGTGTTCCTGTCGGTGGTGGCCTCGACCACCGCGCTGGTTCGGCACAACCTGCCACCGGCACGCTGGGCCGGCGGCATCAGCGCATTCACCATCGCCTTCGCGCTCGGGCAGATCGTCGGGCCGACGGTAACGGGCTGGATCGCCGACGGCGCAGGCGGGCTCGCGCGCGGGCTGGTGGCATCGGCTGTCACGCTGTGGGTCGGCGCTGCGCTCGCGTCGCGCCAGCGCGCATTGGCGACAGCGCCGTGAGCGTGCGTCACCTCGTGCTGGTGCTGGGCGATCAGCTCACGCTGCGCAGCGTCGCCTTCGAAGGTTTCGATCCGACGCGCGACCGGGTGCTGATGATCGAGGCGCCGAACGAGTCGGAACATGTGCCGAGCACGAAGATGCGCACCGCACTGTTTTTGTCGGCGATGCGGCACTTTGCCCGGGCCATCGCCGCGCAGGGCTGGCCGCTCGACTACCTGCGCATCGGCACGCACCCGTTCGACACGATGTCCGATGCGCTGGATGACGCACTCGCACGGCTGCGGCCCGAGGCGATGGTGATGGCAGAGGCCGGCGAGTGGCGGCTCGAGCAGGCGATCGCACGCTGCTGCGCCGAGGCCGGTGTGCGCGCCGACGTGCGCGACGACCTGCACTTCATGGCCGCGCGCCGTGACTTCGTCGACCATGCAAGGGGCAAGCAGCGCCTGGTGATGGAGGCCTTCTACCGCGGCATGCGCAAGCAGCACGCCGTGCTGATGGAGCCCGACGGCGAACCGGTCGGCGGCCAGTGGAATTTCGACCACGAGAACCGCGGCGCCTTCGGCCGCAAGGGGCCAGGCTTTCTGCCGAAGCCGCCTTCGTTTCCGCCGGACGCGATCACGCGCGAGGTGCTGGCCGACGTGGAACAGCACTTCGGCAATCACTACGGCAGTTGCGACGCCTTCGACTGGCCGGTGACGCGGGCGCAGGCGCTGGAGGCGCTGCAGGACTTCGCGCTGCACCGGCTGCCGTCGTTCGGCCGCTTCCAGGACGCGATGTGGCAGGGCGAACCGTTCCTGTACCACGCGCTCATTTCGGCGGCGCTGAACCTCAAGCTGCTCGATCCACGCGAGGTGATCGCGGCGGCGGTCGCGCAATTCGAGGCGGGCCAGGCGCCGCTCGAAGCGGTCGAGGGCTTCGTGCGGCAGATCCTCGGCTGGCGCGAGTTCATGCGCGGCGTCTACTGGTGGCGCATGCCGCAACTGCTGGAGGCCAACGCATTGGCGCACCACGCGCCGCTGCCCGACTGGTACTGGACGGCCGATGTGCAGATGAACTGCATGCGGCAGGCGATCGGCCAGACGCTGCGAACTGGCTACGCGCACCACATCCAGCGCCTCATGGTCACCGGCAACTTCGCGCTGACCTTCGGCATGGCGCCGGCGCAGGTGCATGCCTGGTATCTGTCGGTGTATGTCGATGCAGTGGAGTGGGTCGAGGCGCCGAACACGCTCGGCATGTCGCTCTACGCCGACGGCGCACGCTTCGTCACCAAGCCTTACGCAGCCGGCGGCGCGTACATCCACCGCATGAGCAACTATTGCGACGGGTGCCGCTACAAGCCGTCGCAGCGCACCGGGGACGATGCCTGTCCGATGACGGTGATGTACTGGGACTTCGTGGCCCGCCATGCACCGATGCTGGCGAAGAATCCGCGCACCGTGATGATGGTGAAGAACCTCGCGCGCTTCGGCGAGGACGACGTCGCGGCGATCCGGCAAGCGGCGCAGCGCATGCGCGCGCGGCCGGATCGTCTGTAGCCGCCGTCGCGTCTTACTTGAGCAGGCCTTCGGCCTTCATCGCCGCCTGCACGGCCGGCCGCGCGCCGACACGGCCATGCCACGCCATCAGGTTCGGGAAGGCCGCGAGGTCGACGCCGGTGGGCTTGGCCCAGTTGGTGACGGTGAACAGGTAGCCGTCGGCCACGCTGAAGTGCTCGCCCATCAGCCACTCCTTGCCCTCGAGCTCCTTGTCGAGCCAGGTGTAGCGGCTCTTGAGCTTGTCGCGCGTCATGGTCTTGTAGTCGTCGGGCGTGGCCGGATTGAACAGCGGACTGAAGCCCTTGTGGATTTCGGTGCCGATGAAGGTCAGCCATTCCTGCAGCCGGTAGCGCGGCATGGTGCCGTTGGCGGGGGCCAGGTTTTTGGTCGGCGCCAGATCGGCGATGTACTGCAGGATGGCCGGGCCCTCGCGCAGGCGCGTGCCGTCGTCGAGTTCGAGCATCGGCACGTAGCCCAGCGGGTTGATGCCGTAGTAGTCCGTGCCGTCCTGCAGCTTGTGACTCTTGGTGCTGGCCAGCACCGGCTCGAAGGCGATGCCGGCCTCGTGCAGCGCGATGTGGGGCGAGAGCGAACAGGCGCCGGGCGAGTAGTACAGCTTCATCTTGAAATGCTCCTTGAGGGTGACGATGGGTCGCCGCGATGCTAGCCGTTTTGGTGCGCGGGCTTGTCCTACGGGTGTTTGGGCGCGGTGCCGATCAGGCCATTCGGTGCCTCGCTTCACACTTGCGGCCACTGCGGCACAGTGCCGTTCAAGGAGAACCGTCATGTTGAAGTACGCCATCATTTTTGCGATCGTTTCGCTCATTGCCGGCGCGCTCGGCTTCGGCGGCGTGGCTGCCGGAGCCGCAGGCATTGCCAAGGTGCTGTTCGGCCTGTTCCTGATCCTTGCCGTGGTGTTTCTGGTGCTTGCCGCCCTGGGCGTCGGCGCTGTGAAAAAGGCGCTCGACTGAGCGCTGCGTAACCAGAACAACGAGGGAGGAATTCAGCCATGCATTATTCGACGATCGAGACCGTGCTCGACTACCAGGTTTACGCACCGGCGCACATGGTGCTGAACATCGAGGCGGCACGTTCGGGTTCCCAAACGGTTCTCAGCGAAGAACTGGTGGTCGAGCCGCCGGTGGAGATGAACGCGTTCTGTGACGAGAACAGCGGCAACCGTTTCATGCGCTTCGATGCCAGGCCCGGCCCGCTCAAGATCCGCTACCGCGCCAGCGTTCAGCGTTCGCCGGTGGTGGTGCCGCCCGACCTGCTCGAGGTGCCGGTGAATGCGGTGCCGAATGAAGTGCTGCATTACCTGATGCCGACGCGCTATTGCGAATCCGACCTGATGTCGCGCGCGGCGCAACAGTTGTTCGGCGACCTTCCGCCCGGCATCGGCCGCGTGCAAGCCATCGTCGACTGGATCCACGAAAGCATCACCTACGAGCCCGGAACCAGCGATTCGACCACCACTGCGCAGGAAGTGTTCGTGCAGCGCGCGGGGGTATGCCGCGATTTCGCGCACTTGGGCATCACGCTGTGCCGTGCATTGAACATCCCGGCCCGGTTGGTGGTCGGGTACGTCTGGTTCGACGAACCGCCGCAGGATTTTCATGCCGTGTTCGAGGCCTGGATCGGTGGCCAGTGGGTGTTGTTCGACGCGACCCGGATGGCGCCGGTCGATCGCCTGGTGCGGGTCGGTACCGGTCGCGATGCCAAGGACGTGGCTTTCTGCACCATCTTTGGTCCGGTCAGCATGACGGACAAGGGACTGGTCGTGCGCGAGTTCCAGGATGAGAACGCGCCGCCGTCTCAGGAGCCGGTGCCGACTGGCGAGATCGTAGGAATCGAGAAGCCGGTGCCTGTCCAGGCCAAGACCGATGGATCGGACGCAGCGGCGCACACGCTGGAGACGGCGACCTGACAAGATCCGGTGCTATCAAAATAATAGCATGCACATCCTGCGCCGCATGACCATTGCGGCGACACGAGACGGGGGCACCGCTTAAAATCGGTGCCCCCGTTTGCCGTGTGCGCCTCGTCGCGCCTGTCCATGCTCTACCCTGAAGAATTCGATGTCATCGTTGTCGGTGGCGGCCACGCCGGTACCGAAGCCGCGCTTGCCGCGGCGCGCATGGGCGCGAAAACGCTGCTGCTGAGTCACAACATCGAGACGCTTGGGCAAATGAGCTGCAATCCCTCGATTGGCGGCATCGGCAAGGGCCACCTCGTGAAGGAAGTGGATGCGCTGGGTGGCGCCATGGCCATTGCCACCGACGAAGCCGGAATCCAGTTCCGCATTCTCAATTCGAGCAAGGGCCCGGCCGTGCGAGCGACCCGTGCGCAGGCCGATCGCGTTTTGTACAAGGCGGCGATCCGGCGTCGGCTGGAAAACCAGCCGAACCTGAACTTGTTCCAGCAGGCGGTCGATGACCTGATGGTGGAGGGCGACCGCGTGGTCGGCGCCGTCACGCAGGTGGGCATCGCGTTTCGCGCGCGTACCGTGGTGTTGACGGCGGGGACTTTTCTCGACGGCCGCATCCATGTCGGGCTGGACAACTACCAGGCGGGCAGGGCGGGTGACCCGCCGGCGATCAGCCTGTCGGCGCGGCTCAAGGAACTCAAGCTGCCGCAGGGCCGACTCAAGACCGGCACCCCGCCGCGGCTGGACGGCCGCAGCATCGACTTCAGCAAATGCACGGAGCAGCCGGGTGACGGCATGCCCGGCGGCACCACCGACGCACTGCCGGTGTTCAGTTTCATGGGCAGCACGGCGATGCACCCGCAGCAGATGCCGTGCTGGATCACGCACACCAATGCGCGAACACACGACATCATTCGCTCGGGCTTCGATCGCAGCCCGATGTTCACGGGCAAGATCGACGGCGTCGGGCCGCGCTACTGTCCGAGCGTCGAAGACAAGATCAACCGTTTCGCCGACAAGGAAAGCCACCAGATCTTTCTGGAGCCCGAGGGTCTGACGACCAACGAGTACTACCCGAACGGTATCTCGACCAGCCTGCCATTCGACATTCAATACCAGCTGGTCCGCTCCATGGCGGGGCTCGAAAATGCGCACATCCTGCGGCCGGGCTATGCGATCGAATACGACTACTTCGATCCTCGGGCGCTGAAGACCAGTTTCGAAACGCGCTCGATCCAGGGGTTGTTTTTCGCGGGGCAGATCAACGGGACCACCGGATATGAGGAAGCGGCTGCCCAGGGATTGTTCGCAGGCATCAATGCGGCGCTGCGGTGCCGCGGCGAGTACGCGTGGTTGCCACGCCGCGATGAGGCCTACCTCGGCGTGCTGGTCGACGACCTGATCACCAAGGGAGTGACCGAGCCCTACCGCATGTTCACGAGCCGCGCCGAATTCCGGCTGCAGCTTCGCGAAGACAACGCCGACATGCGGTTGACCGAAGCAGGGCGGAGGTTGGGGCTGGTGGACGATGCACGCTGGGACGCGTTTTCGCGCAAGCGCGATGCTGTTTCACGTGAAACAGAGCGCCTGCGGTCGATTTGGGTCAATCCGCGCAACCTGCCGGCGGCCGAGTCCGAACGCGTGTTGGGCAAGGTGATCGAGCACGAATACAACCTTGCGGATCTGCTGCGCCGGCCGGATGTGACTTACGGAAAGCTCATGTCGTTGGACGGCGGCCGGTACGCGACGAGTGAGGCCTCGGCCTTGGCACCGACGGAAATCGAGCAGATCGAGATTGCCGCCAAGTACTCCGGTTACATCGATCGTCAGCACGACGAGGTGCAACGCGCCGCGCATTTCGAGAATCTAAAGCTCCCGCCCGACTTCGACTACCACCAGGTGGCCGCACTGAGTTTCGAGGTACGACAGAAGCTGGCCAAGCATCGGCCGGAGACCCTGGGCCTCGCTTCCCGCATATCCGGCGTCACGCCGGCAGCCATCTCGTTGTTGCTGATTCATTTGCGCAAGGGTGGCCACAGGGCCTTCTCTTCGGCTGCGTCCGAACTGACGGCATGACGAGCGATGACGTCGCGCTGCGCGAAGGCGCGGCGGCGCTGGGCGTGGCGCTCACCGATCGGCAGGTCGAGCGCCTGCTGGCCTACGGGGCGTTGATCCTCAAGTGGAACAAGGTCTACAACCTGACAGCGCTGCGCGACCCCGCGCTGGTGCTGAGCCACCATTTGCTCGACAGCCTGGCGGTCGTTCCGCCGCTTCGACGCGAGTGGCCGTCGTCGGGACGGCTGTTGGACGTGGGCGCCGGCGCGGGTCTGCCCGGCGTCGTCATCGCCATTCTTCGCGATGACATCGAGGTGGCGTGCCTCGATGCGGTGGCGAAGAAGGCGGCCTTCGTACAGCAGGTGGCGGTTGAGTTGGCGCTGCCCAACCTGCGCGGCGTGCATGCGCGCGTCGAGGCGCTGACCGGGCAATTCGACATCGTGAGCTCGCGGGCCTTTGCGTCGCTGCCGGACTTCTTCTCCGGCTCTGCCCGTGTGATCACGCCGAAAGGTCTTTGGCTTGCGATGAAGGGAAAGGTGCCCGACGACGAGCTGGCGGCGGTGCCCCCGGGCGTCGACGTGTTTCACGTGGAACAACTGACAGTCCCCGGCCTCGGAGCGGACCGCTGCATCGTTTGGGCGCGCCCGGCCTGAGATAGCCCGCGAAAGCGCGCTGGCCTTGCGTACACTCCGGGTTCCCCCTTCTTGAGCCGATTGCGGCCCTTTCCATGTTCGGCATTGCTGATTACGGCGCGTTCGTCGCGGCCATCGTTGTGTTCCTGCTGATTCCCGGGCCGGGCAATCTGGCGTTGATCACCTCGACGGGCAAGGGC
>SEGN01000283.1 GCA_004211245.1 Variovorax sp. | reverse complement strand
GCCTTGGCGGCGGCGGGGGCAGGCGGCTTGGCCGCGACCGGAGCCGGCACCGGCGTCGCGTCGGCGGTGGCCGGCGCCGAGGCTGCAGGTGCGGCGGCTGCCGGGGTCGTCACCGGCACGGTGACGCCAGGGGTGGCGGCAGCGGCAGGTGCTGGCGTTGCCGCCGTGGCGGGCGTCGTCGATGGCGCCGGCGTCGCGGCAGCCGGCGCGGCCGGCGTTGTCGGGGCCGCTGCTGCGGGCGCTGCTGCGGGCGCTGCAGCGGCGGCCGGAGCGGCAGCACCGGCGGCGGTCTGCAGCTTGTTCAGTTCGGAGATGTTCTTCGACAGCTCGGCCACGCGGGCGTCCTTGTCTTGCGCCGCACGCGCCTGTGCCAGTCTGTCTTCCGCCGCCTTGGCGGCGACACTCTGCGAAATCGTGAGCCGGTCTGGCGATGCGGCCGCTGCATTGCGGTCTTCCACATTGGTTTGCACCTTGCCCGCCGCCTGGCGGTCGGCGCTGGCCACACGGGAGGCCGGCGCATTGCCGGCGAGGCGCTGGCGGTAGTCGTTGAAGTCGCGGCTCTGTGCCGTGACAGTGCGCCGTGCTTCGTCAGGTGCGGTGGCTGCGGCCTGCGAAGTGCCCGGCACGTTGATGACGGCGCCGGCCTTCATCCGGTTCATGTTGCCGCCGATGAACGCATCGGGGTTGTTGCGCAGCAACGCCACCAGCATCTGGTCGAGCGACACGTCGGCAGGCTTGTAGGCGCCAGCGATCTTGCTGGCCGTGTCGCCGGCTTTGGTGGTGATCTGCTGGCCTTCACCGGATCCTGTGCGCACCGTGCTCTCGGCGGCCGGCGCGGGTGCGGCCGCCGGCGCGACCGGACGTTGGCGCCGCGGGGCGGCCTGCTGCACCACCACGGGTGGAGCCGCTCTGGGAGCGACGCCGATCTGCGGCGCGGTCGGATTGATCGGCGCGGCTGCGGTGGCGGTCTGACGGCTGGACGGCGGGTCGAGCAGCACGGTGTAGTCGCGTACCACGCGACCCGAGCCCCAGTTGGCCTCGAGCAACAGGTCGACGAAGGGGTCGTTCAGCGGACGGGTGCCAGTCAGGCGGATGACGTAGCGCCCATCGGCGCGGCGCTGCAATACGGTGCGCACATCGGCGAGCGCCGCGTTGTAGCCCACGCCCGCGGCGCGGAAAGCTTCGACCGACGCGATGTTGAGCTTCATGCCGTCGGCCTCGGTGGCCGTGATTTCGGCCACATCGATCTCGGCGCGCAGCGGTTCGCCCAGGGCCGATTGCACATTCAGCCGGCCCAGCGCGAGCGCGCTTGCATCCGTGCTCAAGACACCCAGGGCCAGCGCGATGGCGGCGCTGAGCAGGGAGAGCTGACCACGCCCCGACATGGTCGGAATCGGGCGGGTGACCGGAAGGCGACCCACGGGCAACGGATGTCTTGTCATGCTGATAGGGGCACCGCGGCCCAAAAGTGTAAGGGGACGTTAACACCATCCCCCCGGAGTGACAAGGCAACAGGGCAGTTCTGCCCAGTGCGCGCCAACTTCGGCACGTTCACAGTGTTGCTGTTCGGCAACGAGCGTCACCGGAAATGCACAATCCCCCGCCGATCAGGCCTGCAGCAGAATGCGCAGCATGCGCCGCAACGGTTCGGCCGCGCCCCACAGCAACTGGTCGCCGATGGTGAAGGCGCCGACGTACTCCGGACCCATGGCCAGCTTGCGGATGCGGCCGACCGGAATGTCCATGGTGCCGGTCACGGCCACCGGCGTCAGGCCCGCAACCGTGGCCTCACGTGTGTTCGGCACCACCTTGGCCCAGGGGTTGTCGGCGGCGATCATGGCTTCGATGTCGGCCACCGGCACGTTCTTCCTGAGCTTGAACGTCAGCGCCTGGCTGTGACAGCGCATGGCGCCGACGCGCACGCAAAACCCGTCGACCGGCACCGGCGCCACGTCGAAGCCAGGGCCCTGGCCGAGGATCTTGTTGGTTTCGGCGCCGCCCTTCCACTCTTCCTTGGACATGCCGTCGCCCAGATCCTTGTCGATCCAGGGAATCAGGGAGCCGCCCAGCGGAGCGCCGAAGTTGGCCGTCTCGGCCGCGCTCAACGTCTGCTGCTTGTGCAGCACCTTGCGGTCGATCTCGAGGATGGCCGACTTCGGGTCGTCCAGCAGCGCGCGCACCTCGGAGTTCAGCGTCCCGAACTGCGTGAGCAGTTCCCGCATGTGCTGCGCGCCGCCGCCCGACGCGGCCTGGTAGGTCATGCTGGTCATCCATTCGACCAGGCCGGCCTTGTACAGCGCACCCACGCCCATGAGCATGCAACTGACGGTGCAGTTGCCACCGATCCAGTTTCGGCCACCCTTGGCGAGCGCCGTCTGGATCACCGGCAGGTTGACGGGATCGAGCACGATGATCGCGTCGCTGTTCATGCGCAGCGTCGAGGCGGCGTCGATCCAGTGCCCGTTCCAGCCGGCCGAGCGCAGCTTGGGGAACACTTCGCTGGTGTAGTCGCCGCCCTGGGCGGTGATGACGATGTCGCACTTCTTCAGGGCGGCGATGTCGTGCGCATCCTTCAGCGTGCCTTCGTTCCTGGCCATCGCCGGCGCCTTGCCGCCGGCGTTGGAGGTCGAGAAGAAGACCGGCTCGATGAGCCCGAAGTCGCCTTCGGCCTGCATGCGGTCCATCAGGACCGAGCCGACCATGCCACGCCAGCCTACGAGGCCGACCAGAGGTTGGGATGCGTTCGCCATTTCAGTGTGCCCTTATGAAAAAAAGAAAGTGGTTCTTCTTTGCGCCCGGCTCGTCGAGCCGGGGAGGGGCGTGACGAAGCGGGCTGCGGTTAGCCGGTAATCGTCTTTTTGGTGATCGCTGCGACGACCGCGTCACCCATCTCACGGGTGCCGACGCGCTTCGTGCCTTCCGACCAGATGTCGCCGGTGCGCAGGCCGGAGGCGAGCACCGACTGCACCGCCGACTCGATACGGTCGGCAGCCTCGGGTTGGTTCAGGGAGAAGCGGAGCATCATGGCAGCGGACAGGATTGTAGCCAAAGGATTTGCCACCCCCTGGCCAGCGATGTCCGGCGCACTGCCGTGGCTCGGTTCGTACAGGCCCTGGTTGCTCGCGTTGAGCGAGGCCGAGGGCAGCATGCCGATCGAACCGGTGAGCATCGCCGCCTCGTCCGACAGGATGTCGCCGAACATGTTGCCGGTGACCACCACGTCGAATTTCTTCGGCGCCTTTACCAACTGCATGGCTGCGTTGTCGACGTACATGTGGTCGAGCTCGACGTCCGGATACTCCTTGCCGACTTCGGTGACGATGTCCTTCCAGAACTGGAAGGTTTCCAGCACGTTGGCCTTGTCGACGCTCGTCACGCGCTTGCTGCGCTTGCGTGCCGCCTGGAACGCGACGTGCGCGATGCGTTCGACCTCGGGGCGCGAATAGCGCATCGTGTCGAAGGCCTCCTCGGCGCCCGGGAAGTGGCCGTCGACCGCGGTGCGGCGGCCACGCGGCTGACCGAAGTAGATGTCGCCGGTCAGCTCGCGGATGATCAGGATGTCCAGTCCCGAGATCAGCTCGGGCTTCAGGCTCGACGCGCTCACGAGCTGCTCGTAGCAGATGGCCGGGCGGAAGTTGGCGAACAGGCCGAGGTTCTTGCGCAGCCCCAGGATGGCCTGCTCGGGACGCAGCGGCCGGTCGAGCTTGTCGTACTTCCAGTCGCCGACCGCGCCGAACAGCACCGCGTCCGACTCCTTGGCCAGCTTGAGCGTCGATTCGGGCAGCGGGTGGCCATGCGCCTCGTAGGCGGCGCCACCGACCAGCGCGGTTTCCATTTCGAACTTCAGTTCGAGCGTGTCGAGCACGCGGATCGCTTCCGCGACGATTTCGGTGCCGATGCCATCACCGGGGAGGACTGCAATTTTCATGAGAAGAGGAGATGTTGTCGTTGTGAAAGGTCAGCCCACCATCGTGTGCGCGAGCCATGGCTTGGTGGCCAGGCGCTCGGTCTCGAAGGACTTGATCTTGTCCTTGTGACGCAAGGTCAGGCCGATGTCGTCGAGGCCGTTGATGAGGCAGTACTT
>SEGN01000034.1 GCA_004211245.1 Variovorax sp. | reverse complement strand
TCATCAAGAAGCTCTTGCTGGTTCTGCTTCAGGTCGTCCGTCCCTCTACATTGAGCGAGTTGCCATGGCAATGCCCTAGGCCGTCCACCGCAGCCTGGAAGATGATGAACGTGGTCTAGGTAAAGCCGTCCCGCACCCTCAGCCGACCTCTTATTGATTTCCATCCGAAGTTACTCTGCAGGTCCCGCAGGGCGGCGTACACATGAATTACCAGTTGGACGTGCGGCGCCCCGTGCGCGTGACTTCAGTGACCGAGGGTGATCAAAGTCTCGAGATCCACACGGACGAGGGCGAGTGGTCGGCCTCAGCGGTCGTCAGCGCAACGGGCACTTGGTCCATACATCGCCGCATACCCACGGTCGGCGAAGTTTCGAGGCGCGCAGGTCCACTCCGCCCTGTACGACGGGCCAGCTGCTTTCGTGAGGCAGAAGGTCCTCGTGGTTGGCGGCGGCAACTCCGGGGCGCAGATCTACGCGGAACTGTCTTCCGTCGCCAAAGCACAGTGGATTACCCAATAGGAGCCCGCATTCCTGCCCGATGAGCAGCGCTCTCAAGGCCTCCGTGCTTGCGTGGAGTGACGCAGGCTAAACGCCCTGCCTTTGTCCCCAACCTCGGCGCTACTTTGACGTACACCAGCTCGCTGACGAGTTCCACCAACGTCTGGGTCACGATCACGGCAGGCACCCAGGGCAACGCACCGGGGATGGCCAGTCCCAAGGGCAACACCACCAGGGAGTTGCGGGTCGCCGAACTGAAGGCAATGGCCCTTCCTTGATCGGCTGGCAAGCGACACAGGCGGGCGACACCCCACCCGAGCATCGGGGCTGCGATGGCGAACGCGACATAGACCGGAGCGACTGCGCGCACAGCGTCCAGTGCCAAGCGAAGCTGCGGCGCGACGGCCGCCACGACAACGAAAAGAACTGCGGCCATTGCGGGGACGGGGAACAGCCCGAGCCAACCGACGGCATGCTCCCCAGCGGTCCATCGGACCGCCCAGGCCTGGAACACGGCCGCCAGTGACAAAGGCACCGCGATCAGCCAGATGAATGCATGCACAAAAGGCTCCCACTGGACCAAGAGAGCGGCGGCGTTCCCCATGAAAAAACCAAGGAAAACGGGCAACAGGACCATCTGTGCCGCCAGCAGTAGCGGAGTGGATGCCAGCAGCGGCTTGGCATCTGCTTGCCCAAGATGGGCGAAGGTCACGACGTAGTCGATGCATGGTGTCAGCAACACCAGCAGCACGCCGACCCGCAGCAGCGGGTCTTGCGGCATCCAAGGCAACAACACGGCGACCAGCAACGGTACAGCCACGAAGTTAGCCAGCAGCAGCGCGCCGAGGAAGCGCATGTTCGACCAAGCACGACGCAACTCTGTCAGCGGCACCTGCAGGAACGTCACGAACAGCATGAAGGCCAGCAAGGGATCGATGGCCAGTGCCATCACTGCCGAAGCAGGCCATTGCCACGCCAAGATGCCGGCAAGGACCACCGCGGCGAAATAAATGAGAACCTGCCGGGTTTCGAGAGCGGAGCGAAGAGAGAGAAGGGACATGCGTTCCTGACGTGCTCAATGGGGCTACGTGGCAGCGCCTGAGCCAAAACCGCGCCTCCATGTTGTGGCCCTGGCTCTGCCGAGGACCGGTTCAGAGTCAATGCGGCAGGGGCTCTGCGTTCTTCAACCTAGGGCACCCAAGCCGGCAGTAATCAGTGCGTTCCGTGGACGTGTTTGCGCACCGAGTTCTCGCTCGACCCTGCTACCTCGGTCGAGAGCTCTTTCAGGATGCCGCAGCAGCCCGCCGCGCTTGATTCGGCGCATTGGGCACGGAGCGTTTTCAATTGCTTTTCGAGCAATTTCAATTCTCGGATGCGCTCGGCCACGTGCCCGATGTGCTCATCGAGCAACTCGTTGACGCCCTCGCAATTTTCCTGCGGCGTTTCCTTGAAGCGCAGCAGAGAGCGGATCTCACCAAGCGCCATGTCGAGCGACCGGCAATGCCGGATGAAGACAAGGCGCTCAATGTGCTCGTTCCCGTAGGACCGGTAGTTGTTGTCAGCTCGCATCGGAGAGGGCAGCAAAGCTTCCCGCTCGTAGAAACGGATGTTCTCAACGCTCGTTCCTGTGGCCTTGGCCAACTCGCCGATTTTCATTTTGGCCTCCAAGAAAGTCTTGACTCTAAACCCACTTCAGGGTTTCCAATGGTTTCATGTCAAATGCCCATCCTGGCGCCGTCGCCATCCCTGCCGCCGAAGACTGTTGTGGTTCGGCCTCCTGCTCCACGTCGACAGTAGATCCGGCTCCTGCCCTGGACAAGAGTGCTGGTCTTGAGAACGCATCGATGTCCGCCTCAGCGTCGGATGCCTGCTGTTCTGCAGAACCTTGCTGTGCGCCAGCGGCAAAGTCGGCCGTGCCGGTCGCAGCGATTCCCGCCGATGCGAGCGTTTTTCGCATCCCAGCCATGGACTGCGCCGTTGAGGAAAGCGACATTCGCCGAGCGCTGGACAAGGTCGAAGGCATCCGCAGCCTGAACTTCCAGCTCGGCGCGCGCACGGTGGCGATCCAAGCCCCTGAGGACGCCATCGCAGCAGCTGTCGCGGCCATCCGGAAGGCCGGCTACGAACCAACCCCGGTTGACGTCAAAGCAGAGGCAGAAGCTGAAGGCGAGGATGACCATGATCATGAACATGGCGCCGGCGTAAAGCGCCTCGCAGCGGCTCTGGTTTTGGCCATCGGTGCTGAAGCGTTCCACTTTTTATCAGGCGACGCCCCTGCGTTGAAGTACGCCGGCCTGGTGGTCGCGGTGCTGGCCATCTGGCTCTCTGGCGTTGAGACGTACACAAAAGGCATGAAGGCCCTTGTTCGCGGTCGTCTGAACATCAATGCCCTGATGAGCGTCGCTGTCACCGGTGCGTTTTTCATCGGTCAGTGGCCAGAGGCTGCGATGGTGATGGCCCTGTACGCGATCGCTGAACTGATCGAAGGGCGTGCTGCGGATCGAGCGCGAAACGCCATCAAGGGGTTGATCGCACTTGCGCCCGAAGAAGCCGATGTGCTGCAGGCGGACCGGACCTGGAAGGCGGTCCAATCGAAGAGCGTCCCCCTGGAGGCCGTTGTGCGGATTCGCCCCGGTGAGCGGGTGCCGTTGGACGGCATCGTCACCGAAGGGCGCAGCGCAGTGAACCAGGCCCCCGTGACCGGGGAGAGCTTGCCGGTCGACCGCACGGTTGGCGATCCGGTCTACGCCGGCACCATCAACGAGACGGCAGAGCTGCAGTTCCGTGTGACCGCTGCCGCCTCCAATACAACCTTGGCCCGGATCATCCATGCCGTTGAGGAGGCGCAAGGCACGCGCGCTCCCACACAGCGTTTCGTGGATCGCTTTGCCGCGATCTACACGCCCGCCGTCTTCGCGTTGGCGTTGGCGGTTGCCGTGCTAAGCCCTTTGCTCTTTGGCTTCGCCTGGCTGGACGCGATCTACAAGGCCTTGGTTCTCCTGGTGGTGGCATGCCCCTGTGCGCTGGTCATCTCGACCCCCGTCACAGTCGTCAGCGCGCTCGCCTCTGCCGCACGCCGAGGCATCCTCATCAAGGGCGGAACGTACCTGGAAGAAGCTCGCAATCTGAAGGCGCTGGCGCTCGACAAGACGGGCACGATCACCGAAGGCAAGCCTCAGCTGGTGGAGTGGAGATCTCTTCGCAGCGGGGACGATGCGGGTCCGATCGGGCGCATCGGCATGAGCTTGGCCGATCGATCCGACCACCCCGTTTCCAAGGCGATCGCCCAAGGGCTGGGGTTGCCAAAGAGCGATGTTGCTTCGTTTACAGCGCTGCCAGGCCGTGGCACGGAAGGCATGATCGGTGGGCGGAAATACGCCCTTGGCAACCTTCGCCTTGTCCAAGAACGAGGCCAGCTTTCCACAGAACTCGAATCGGAGCTGAGGAAGCATGAGGAACAAGGCCGCACCGTCACGCTGCTGGCCGATGAAGACGGCGTCCTCGCGATCTTTGCTGTGGCGGACACGATTAAGGAATCGTCGAAGCAAGCCGTTGCCGAACTGAAGGCGCTGGGCGTCGTTCCTGTGATGCTCACCGGCGACAACGTCGCCACCGCCAAGACGATCGCCGCGCAAGCGGGCATCGATCAGGTGCTCGGCAATCTGCTGCCGGAGGACAAGCTCGCCCAGATCGAAGGGATGAAGAAACAGCACGGCATGACAGGCATGACGGGCGACGGCATTAACGATGCCCCCGCGCTTGCTCAATCCGACATCGGGTTCGCAATGGGTGGCATGGGTACGGACATCGCCATGGAGGCGGCCGACGTCGTTGTCATGAACGACGACCTGCGACGCATCCCTGAGACGATCCGCCTGTCCCGGCGAACCCACACGGTCCTGATGCAGAACATCTCCCTCGCCTTGGGCATCAAGGCGGTGTTTATGGTGCTCGCCGTTTTTGGCACGGCCACCATGTGGATGGCCGTCTTTGCTGACATGGGGGCCACCTTGCTCGTGGTCGCCAACGGCCTCCGGCTCATGAAGGCAAAAACGCAAGCCTGACGGCTGGCTGCACTGCATCGTGACGATGCAGTGCCATTCGAGGAAGCAGTTCCTCTTAGTGGTTGAACGAAAATCCTTGTCGTTCTTATTCAGGTTGAAGATGAAGCGCTTGCTGTGGGTGTTCTCGGTGTGGATGTGTGTTTGGGGCGTTGCAGTAGCTCAGACGGCATCGCGAGGTACTGACGAGGGTCCTCGCCAGCTCTGGCAGTTGCTGGACTATGTCGCCGTGGACTACGGGGGTGCCGTCGCGAAGGGCGCTGTCGTCAGCGAATCCGAGTACGCCGAGATGCGCGACTTCACGGCCAACGCAGTGAACCAGGCGCGCAGCCTGCCGACGCACGCTTCGAAAGACGCCGTGGTTGCCGCGGCCACCAAGCTGCAGGAGGCAGTCACCAACAAGGCCGATGAAGCCGACGTGGCTCGACTTGCGCATGAAGCTGAAGCGCTCCTGATTGCGGCCTACCCCATCCCTGTCGCACCCAAAGGGCTGCCTGATCTGAAGCGTGGCGCATCCCTGTTCCAGGCCCAATGCGCCTCCTGTCACGGCGCCGCGGGTGCTGGTGATGGCCCCCTGGCTGCGCGGCTGGACCCACCCCCGATCGCCTTCACCGACCGTGAACGCGCGCGCTCGCGAAGCCTCATGGCCCTCTACCAGGTCGCTTCTCAAGGCGTGGCCGGTACGTCGATGCCGAGTTTCGCCACGCTGCCTGACGAGGATCGATGGGCGCTGGCGTTCTTTGCCGGAACGCTGTCTTACGACAGCAGCATGCGTGAGCGTGGCGAGCAACTGTGGAAGCAAGATCCTGCTGCACGGAAAGCATTCCCAGATCTGGCTGCCGTGACCACGACCACCGAGGCGGCGGCTGCCGGCAAGATCGCCTCTGAGGCCGCTCGCGACATCACCGCATTCCTGCGCAGTCAGCCCGAAGCAGCTTCGGCGGCTGCAAACGCCGGCGGCCTGACGCTGTCTCGCACGCGCTTAGACGAAAGCCTTGCAGCGATCCGCAAGGGCGACAAGCCGTCAGCAACGCGTTTGGCGCTCTCGGCCTATCTGGACGGTTTCGAGCCCTTGGAGCCCTCGCTGGGCGCGCGCAACAAGGCGCTCCTCACCGAGGTCGAAAACGGCATGCTGGCCTATCGCTCAGCGATCACCAACGACACGCTGGCCCAGACAGAGGCCGCTGCGCAAAAGCTCGATTACCTCTTTGCCGAGGTGGAGAAAGAGCTGGGTGGCCAAGCCGCCGAGCCGCTCACCACTTTCCTGGGCTCGCTCACCATCCTGCTTCGCGAGGGCCTTGAAGCCTTGCTCATCGTGGTCGGCATGATCGCCTTCCTGAAGAAGGCCGATCGTCCCGACGTCCTGCGCTACGTGCATGGCGGCTGGATTGCAGCCCTGGCCGTTGGCGGGCTCACCTGGGGCATTGCGACGTACTTCGTGAACATCAGCGGCGCGAGCCGTGAAGTGACTGAAGGGCTCTCTTCGCTCTTTGCAGCCCTCGTCTTGCTCAGCGTCGGGTTGTGGATGCATCAGAAGAGCGCTGCAGGCCGCTGGCAGGCCTACCTCAAGGAAAAGCTCTCATCAGCCATGTCGAAGCGATCAGCTTGGGCCTTGTTCGGCCTGTCGTTCATCGCGGTCTACCGTGAGGTGTTCGAGACCGTGCTTTTCTACTCGGCGCTGTCGGCCGATGGGAACGGAAACGCCTTGCTTGGCGGGCTCGGCGTGGGCGTCGCACTGCTGGCGATACTCACCTGGGTGCTGCTCAAGACCAGCGCCCGGATGCCGATAGGAAAGTTCTTCAGCATCAGCTCGATCATGGTTGCCGTGTTGGCGGTCGTCCTTGCGGGCAAGGGCATGGCCGGCCTGCAGGAGGCGGGTTGGCTCAGTGCTACCCCGATCATGGCGCCACGCATCGATTTGCTGGGGGTGTACCCGTCAGCTGAGACGGTCACTGCGCAAGTCGTCGTTTTGGCGATTGCACTCTTTGGCTTCGTGATGAATGCCTACAGGGCTCGCCAGTTGCGGCACGGCTGAGTTGCACGGGAGGCGTTGACCTTGAGCCGACTTCATGGCTTCCAATCAGGCGAAGACTGACTTGGTAGGAGAGATCTTGAAGCTCACTGTTTTCAATGTCCCAAAGATGGACTGCCCCTCGGAAGAGCGTCTCGTGCGAATGGCGCTGCAGGGCGTGACGGAGGTCCAGCGTCTGGACTTCGATCTGGGTGAGCGCGGCCTAAGTGTCACCCATTCGACGTCGCCAGAGCGGCTGCTCGAACTGCTAGTCCCTTTAAAGTTCGGAGCAGCCAGCTTCGCTCATACCTGGAACAGGCCGTGGTGCTCAGCGACGAGGGTGTGGTTGACCTGCCGGCCGGCAGTCTGGCGCATCGCGCGGAGCAAACCGAAGCCGACGATGGAGAGGACCCTTTCGTGCCGCTTCAGGCGATGGTCGAAGAGGCAGAGCGGCGGCACATCCAGCGAGCACTGGAGCGCGCAGGCGGAAGTGACTCCGGCACGGCGGAACTGCTTGGCATCAGCCGCAAAACGCTTTGGGAAAAGATGTAGCGCTTCAAGGTCAAAGCAGTCGATGACGCAGACATGGTGGCCGATGCGCCACGGCTTGTTCAGGCGGAGGCAGGACGCGTTTGACGCGTTTACTCTTCAGCGTTTGAGCTCGATGCCTCGAACGGAGAACCCATCGCAGTGAATCATGTTGATGTCGCCATCATTGGTGCTGGTCAGGCCGGGCTGTCCGTCGCGTATTTTCTAAGGCGAACAAAGCGAAGCGTGGTGCTGCTCGACGCTGAGGCGGGCGCCGGCGGTGCCTGGCAGCACGGATGGCCGTCGCTGCGGCTGTTCTCCCCCGCTGGATGGAGTTCGATCGCGGGATGGCCGATGCCCTATCAGGGCGAAGGGACGCCCGGTGCGACCGATGTCGTGACATACCTTGACGCCTACGAGCGACGCTACCAGTTGGACGTGCGGCGCCCCGTGCGCGTGACTTCGGTGACCGAGCGTGATCGACGTCTCGAGATCCACACAGACAAGAGCGACTGGTCGGCCTCAGCGGTCGTTAGCGCAACGGGCACTTGGTCCAATCCATACATCGCGGCATACCCAGGGTCGGCGGAGTTTCGAGGCGTGCAGGTCCACTCCGCCTTGTACGACGGGCCAACCGCTTTCGTGGGGCAGAAGGTCCTCGTGGTTGGCGGCGGCAACTCCGGGGCGCAGATCTACGCGGAACTGTCTTCCGTCGCCAAAGCACAGTGGGTTACTCAACAGGAGCCCACATTCCTGCCCGATGAGGTTGACGGGCGTGTTCTCTTCGAACGCGCCACGGAACGACTGCGTGCGCAGCAAGAAGGCAGGCCAGTCGAGATGTCGGGTGGGTTGGGCGACATCGTGATGGTTCCTCCGGTCAAGGACGCGCGAGAGCGCGGAGTGCTTCACACAGTGCGGCCATTCGCACACATGACCGAAACCTGCGTGGTTTGGCCGAACGGTGTCGAGGAGCAGATCGATGCGGTGGTCTGGTGCACCGGCTTTCGGCCGGCCTTGGACCATTTGACATCGCTGGGCGTGGTGAGAACAGACGGGCGCGTCGCAGTCGACGGCACGCGCTCGTTGAGCCAACCTCGGCTCTGGTGCGTGGGCTACGGGGAGTGGACGGGGTCTGCTTCGGCGACGCTGATCGGCGTCATGCGCTCTGCACGCAGCACGGCCCTGGAAATCGATGCCGCACTGACAACAGACAGCTGAAAGGCAGTTGCCGGGCAACACGTGAAGAGGCCGACGATGACGATCCTCTTCGAGCAGCCCTTGTTTCTCCTCAGCAAAACTTCGCCGGTTGCTTCGATCCAGTTATTCAATAATAATTGGATGATGGAAGAAGACAACGTCGTTAAAGCTTTGGCCGCACTCGCCCAGCAAAGCCGCCTGCGCGTGTTTCGCGCTCTCGTGATCGCGGGGTCGGATGGCCTGACACCAGGCGCGTTGAGCGACGCGCTGGCGCTTCCTGCAACCAGCCTCTCGTTCCACCTCAAGGAACTCACCAATGCCGGCTTGGCTTCGCAGGAACGCCAAGGTCGCAACCTCATCTACCGAGCGGCGTTCGACCAGATGAACGGCCTTCTCGCCTACCTCACCGACAACTGTTGCCAAGGCGAGGCATGCGCCCTGGAGAGCACCGTCGCCTGCGATTGTTGAAGTCGATGCCGGTTGACGTCGGTGTCTCATCTTTTCCCTTGCCACGTCCGCCCACGAGAACCGTCATGTCCGATAAAAAACTCAACGTGCTCTTCATTTGCACCGGCAATTCCGCCCGCTCCATCCTGGCCGAAGGCATGCTGAATCAGCTTGGTGCCGAGCGCTTCAATGCCTACTCCGCCGGTAGCCAGCCCAAGGGCGATGTGCACCCGCTGGCACTCGCCACACTGCGGCAACTGCACTTCAAGGACACAGGCTTCCGGAGCAAGAGTTGGGGCGAGTATTCGGCCGTTGGTGCCCCGCCGATGGACTTCGTCATCACCGTCTGCGACAACGCGGCCAATGAAGTCTGTCCGGTGTGGCCCGGCCAGCCGATCACGGCTCACTGGGGCGTGGCCGATCCGGCCGCAGTGGACGGGTCGGACGAAGCAAAAAAACGCGCGTTCATGGACACCGCGGTGACCCTCAAACGTCGCATCGAATTCCTTCTGTCTCTGCCCTTGGCAAAGCTCGAAACCTTGGCCATCCAGCGCGAAGTGCGCGACATCGGCACGCGCTGAGATGGCGACAAACATTCTGATTCTCTGCACCCACAACTCCGCGCGCAGTGTGCTGTCGGAGGGCATGCTCAATCATTGGGCGAAGGAAGTGGGCGCAGACGTCCACGCATTCAGCGCTGGCAGCAGCCCGAGCGGTCGCATCAACCCGATGGCAATTGAGGTGCTGAAACGCGCGGGCATCGACACCTCCGGCTATCGCAGCAAAAGTTGGGATGAGTTCACCGGAGACTCCGCGCCGACGATGCGAGTGGTAATCACGGTGTGCGACAACGCGGCCCAGGAGACCTGTCCCTACTGGCCGGGTTCGCCAGTCAAGATCCACTGGGGTTATCCGGACCCTTCCAACGTCGGCCCCACCGATACCGAGAAGCTGGCCGCTTTCGAGTCCACGCGCCAAGCCATCGGCGAGCGCATGCAGAAGCTTGCCGAGGTGCCGTTCGACGCGCTGAGCGACGCGCAGCTGCGCGTGGCACTCGAAGCCATCTGAGCGCCAAGCCTCTTGCTGTCTTCGCCCTACAGCAGGCTGCAGGGCAGGCCCATCGACCAACGACTCATTCCTAAGCGCCCATGCTGACCGCCATCCTCATCTTCATCTTCACGCTCGTTCTGGTCATCTGGCAGCCGCGCGGCCTGGGTATCGGCTGGAGTGCATCGCTCGGCGCGGTAATCGCTTTGCTCCTGGGCGTTGTTCACTTGGCCGACATCGCCGTGGTCTGGGGCATCGTCTGGAACGCGACAGCGACTTTCGTGGCCGTCATCATCATCAGCCTGCTGCTCGACGAAGCCGGCTTCTTCGAGTGGGCTGCGCTACACGTGGCGCGTTGGGGCGGTGGCCGAGGGCGCTTGCTGTTCGCCTTCATCGTGCTGCTGGGTGCCGCCGTGTCGGCGCTGTTCGCCAACGACGGTGCGGCGCTCATCCTCACGCCCATCGTGATGGCGATGCTGATCGCGCTCGGCTTCACGCCGGCCGCGACGCTGGCCTTCGTGATGGCCGCCGGCTTCATTGCGGATACGGCGAGCCTGCCCTTGATCGTGTCCAATCTGGTCAACATCGTCTCGGCCGATTTTTTCAAGATCGGCTTCAACGAATACGCGTCGGTGATGGTGCCGGTGAACATCGCCGCGGTGCTCTCCAGCCTCCTGGTGCTGATGCTGTACTTCCGCCGCAGCATTCCGGCCACCTACGACGTGAGCCAACTCAAGACGCCCGGCGACGCGATCCGCGACCCCGCGACCTTCCGCGCGGGATGGGTGGTGCTGGTCCTGCTGCTTGTCGGCTTCTTCGGGCTGGAGCCGTTGGGCGTGCCGGTGAGCGCCGTGGCCGCAGTAGGCGCAGTGATCCTGCTCGGTGTCGCAGCTCGGGGTTCGGTGATCAGCACGAAGAAGGTATTGCGCGGCGCGCCATGGCAGATCGTCGTCTTCTCGCTGGGCATGTACCTGGTGGTCTACGGCTTGCGCAACGCCGGCCTGACCGATCACATCGCGACACTGCTCAACGTCTTCGCGCAGAGCGGCATTTGGGGTGCGGCGATGGGCACCGGCTTCCTCACTGCGATCCTGTCGTCGGTGATGAACAACATGCCGACAGTGCTGATCGGCGCGTTGTCGATCGACGCCTCGAATGCCAGCGGCATCGTCAAGGACGCGATGATCTATGCCAACGTGATCGGTTGCGACCTCGGCCCGAAGATCACGCCGATCGGCAGCCTCGCCACGCTGCTCTGGCTGCACGTCCTCGCCAAGAAAGGCACGACGATCGCCTGGGGTTACTACTTCAAGGTCGGTGTTGTGCTGACCGTGCCGGTGCTGTTCGTCACGCTCGCTGCGCTGGCGCTTCGACTCAGCGTTGCCTGAGGGCGGAGTGTTCACTTCATCTCTCACTTCTTTCGTTTCGACCATGTCTGACATCACGATCTATCACAACCCGGCCTGCGGCACATCGCGCAACGTGCTGGCGCTCATCCGCAATTCGGGTGAAGAGCCGACCGTCATCGAGTACCTCAAGAACCCGCCCGACCGAGCCACCCTTCAGGCGTTGATCGCCGCGATGGACGTGCCTGTGCGCGATGTGCTGCGTCAGAAAGGTACGCCCTACGACGAGCTGGGCCTTGCCGACCCGAAGTGGACCGACGCGCAGCTGATCGACTTCATGCTGCAACACCCGATCCTGATCAACCGACCGATCGTCGTGACGCCGCTCGCCACGCGCTTGTGCCGCCCGTCCGAGGCGGTGCTGGAGATCCTGCCGCGGCCGCAGCAAGGCGCTTTTGCCAAGGAAGACGGCGAAGCTGTCGTCGACGCGAAGGGCCAAAGTGTCGTCAAGCCTTGATCTTCCCAACGTCGATGGGGCGCTATTCCAGCAGCCCGACATGCAACGGCTGCTGCCCGCAATGCGAGCCACGCATGCGCCGCGGATCCTGCTGCTCTACGGGTCGCTGCGCGAGCGTTCGTACAGCCGCCTCGTGACCGAAGAGGCGGCGCGCCTGCTGCAGGCGTTCGGCGCCGAGACGCACATCTTCGATCCGAGCGGTTTGCCGCTTCCCGATGCCGCGCCCGAGGAGCATCCGAAGGTGCAACAGCTGCGCGATCTGGCGAAGTGGTCGGAAGGCATGGTGTGGTGCTCACCCGAGCGCCACGGGGCCATGACCGGCATCATGAAAGCGCAGATCGACTGGATCCCGTTGGCCATCGGTTCAGTGCGGCCGACGCAAGGGAAGACGTTGGCGGTGATGCAGGTGTCGGGTGGCTCGCAGTCCTTCAACGCGGTGAACCAGCTGCGGGTGCTCGGCCGATGGATGCGCATGATCACAATCCCCAACCAGTCGTCGGTCGCCAAGGCCTTCATGGAGTTCGAGGAGGACGGGCGCATGAAGCCATCGCCGTACTACGAGCGCGTGGTCGACGTAATGGAAGAGCTGGTGAAGTTCACGCTGCTTACGCGCGACTGTGCCGACTACCTGGTCGACCGGTACAGCGAGCGGCGTGAGAGCGCCGAGGCGTTGTCCAAGCGAGTGAACCTTCGCAGCATCTGATCGAGCCCTTGCAGAGTCGAACCACCACCACAGTGATGCTGGGCGTTGCCCAGACGCTGGCGTGGGCTTCGTCGTACTACCTCCCCGCCGTCTTGGCGGGCGCTATCGGCAGAGACGTTGGCACGTCGACCTCCACGATCTTCGGAGCGTTTTCGGCGGCGCTGCTTGTCGCTGCGGCGGTCGGTCCTTACGCGGGCAGGCTCATCGACCGGTTTGGTGGGCGGCCTGTGCTCATCGCGAGCAACCTGGTATTCGCCCTTGGACTCGCTGCGCTCAGCCAGTCTCACACGCCAATCCATGTCTTCGGCGCGTGGGCGGTGATGGGCCTCGCCATGGGCAGTGGTCTTTACGAAGCGGCTTTCGCGACCGTGGTGCGGCTGCATGGAGTGGATGCGCGTCGCGCCATCACGGGCATCACGCTGTTCGCGGGTTTCGCGAGCACGGTGGGGTGGCCGCTGTCGACGTATCTCGAGGGCGCGGTGGGCTGGCGTGGCGCCTGCCTGGCTTGGGCTGCGATGCACTTGGCGATCGGCCTGCCGCTCAATGCGCTGGTGCCACGCGCCGCACGGGCGGGTCCAGCGTCAAAGGCCGATGCGCCCGCGCATGAGGGCGGTGCCGGCCTCTCGCCCGCTCAACAGCGCCGCGCCGCCTTCTTGATGGCCTTCGTCTTTGCGGTAACGTGGTTCAACAGCACGGCCATGGCGGCCCACTTGCCGGAGCTGTTGCTGGCAACAGGTGCCACATTGACTGTCGCGGTGGGCATCGCTGCGCTGGTCGGGCCTGCTCAAGTGGCTGGGCGGCTGATCGAGTTTGCTTTCCTGAAGCGGGCGCATCCGCTTCTTTCGGCGCGCTTGGCCACGCTGGCGCATCCGCTCGGAGCGCTTTTCTTGGGCGCGTTTGGCACCTCGGCGGCAGCGGCCTTTGCCGTGCTCCACGGGCTGGGCAACGGCATCTTGACCATTGCCATCGGAACTTTGCCACTGCTGATCTTTGGTGCCAAAGGTTACGGGCAACGTCAGGGCTTTTTGATGGTTCCAGCGCGGGTGGTGCAGGCTGCTGCGCCGTTCCTTTTCGGACTCGCAGTCGAACGTTGGGGCGTCGGATCGCTGTGGTTCTCAGCGCTTCTAGCGCTCGCGGCATGTCTCGCGTTGGTGGTCATGACCGAAGACATGCGGAAGGCGGTGGTTGTCTGAATGCTCCGGTGCCGTTGCGTAGGGAGCGAGCGCCCTTGATGTTCGACTAGGGGAAGGCGCTCGATGGCTGCCACTACCTCGAACTCCGTTCCGTTCAGTGCCCGGCCCGGTGCTTAAACCACAAAAGCGCATCTCTGTCTGTCAGCCTCAATGTGATTGCGAACAGCACGATCTTCGGTGCAGGCCAAAGATCAAGGTGCAGCTTCGATGTGCGTCAAGGTTGGCTTGCCGTCCACGATCTCCGCATGAAAGCGCACCTTCTTTCCGGCTTTCACTCTTCTGAGCGTGGCTGCGTCCGCTTCGAACGCCATGGTCATCGCCGGCATACCCAGGTTCGGAATGTCCCCGTGCTTGAGAACAATCTCTCCGTGGGCCGTGTCGATGCGCTGGACGACCGCGTCGGTCAACTGAACTACCTGTTTCGTCGATTTTTGCGACGACCCGGCGGGCATCGACATGCCATCCATCGGCTTCTGTGCAATGACCGCTGAGGAGGCAACGACGAGCGCGGTGGCAAAAAGGAACTGGTTTTTCATTGCATAACTCCGGGCTGAAAAGCATTTGGAAGAAAGGACGGTTTAAAGACTCTCTGATGCCGATTGCGTTGGACGGGGTGCTGTATCGGCGCGCATTCTTCGATTCAATAAGTACCAAGCCGCCGGCACGACCAGCATGCTGAGCAAAGGTGCAGTCACCATGCCGCCGACCATCGGCGCGGCAATGCGCGTCATGACTTCAGAACCGGTACCGGTGCCCCACAAGATCGGCAGTAGGCCCGCCATGACGACTGCTACTGTCATCGCCTTGGGCCGTACGCGCAGGACAGCGCCTTCACGGATCGCAGCCAGCAGCGTTTCGTCGTTCATAGGTTCACCAGCGTCGAGGCGACGGTGCAAAGCATTCTTCAGATACACGAGCATCACGACGCCGAACTCTGCGGCGACACCGGCCAGGGCAATGAAGCCCACCGCCGTTGCGACCGAGATGGAATGGCCCAGCATCCAGACCAGCCAAAAACCGCCGATGAGCGAGAACGGCACCGCCGCCATGACCAACGCCGCATCGCTGAAGGACTTGAAGAGCAAGTACAGCAGCACGAAGATGACGGCCAGTGTCACGGGCACGACCAGCTTCAATCGCTCGGTCGCTCGTTCGAGGTATTCGAACTGGCCCGACCATGACACCGCATAACCTGCTGGTGTTTTGACGGACCTGGCGACCGCAGCCTGCATGTCGTTGACGGCAGAGCGAAGGTCGCGGCCGCGGACATCGACATACACCCAGCCTGACAGCCTCGCGTTCTCGCTGCGCAGCATCGGCGGCCCGTCGGCGATGCTGATCTTCGCCACGTCGCGCAGGAACACCGTTGCACCCTTTGTCGTCACAAACGGTAGATCGCGCAGTCCCTCAAGCGAGTCGCGGATCTCCCGCGGGTAGCGCACATTGATGGGGTAGCGCTCGCGGCCCTGGATGACCTCGCCGACGTTGTCGCCACCGATCGCCGTTGACACCACCGCCTGCACATCCGACACCGACAGGCCGTAGCGCGCTGCGGCCGCGCGGTCCACATCGACGTCGATGTAGCGACCGCCGGTGAGTCGCTCTGCCAGCGCCGACGGCACGCCAGGCACGCCTTTGACGGCCGACTCAATCTGCGTCGTCAGCGAGTCAATCGTGGCGAGATCCGCACCTGAGACCTTCACGCCCACCGGGCTCTTGATGCCTGTGGCCAGCATGTCGATCCGGTTGCGAATGGGAGGCACCCAGACGTTCGAAAGGCCCGGCACCTTCACAGCCCGGTCCAACTCTTCGACCAGCTTGTCCGGCGTCATGCCCGCGCGCCACTGGTCCTTCGGCTTGAACTGGATCGTGGTCTCGAACATCTCCAGCGGAGCAGGATCGGTAGCGGTGTCGGCACGACCGGCCTTGCCGAAGACGCGCGCTACTTCGGGCACCGTCTTGATGAGTCGATCAGTCTGCTGCAGCAACTCGCCCGCTTTGGAAACCGAGAGCCCGGGGAGCGCGGACGGCATGTACAGCAGGTCGCCTTCGTCCAGCGGCGGCATGAACTCCCCGCCCAGGCGCATCACCGGCAAGACGGTCAGTGCAAGAAGCAGGGCTGCAAGGACCAGCGTCGCCTTCGGAAACCGCAGCACCAGTTCGAGCGCAGGCCGGTAGACCGCCATCAGAAAGCGATTGACCGGGTTGGCCGCCTCGTGCGGAATTCGGCCTCGGACGAGGTAGCCCATCAGCACCGGAATCAGCGTGACCGACAGGCCCGCGGCCGCGGCCATGGCGTAGGTCTTGGTGAAGGCGAGCGGTGCGAACAGCCGGCCCTCCTGCGCCTCCAGCGAGAACACCGGCACGAAAGACAGCGTGATGACCAACAGCGAGAAGAACAGCGCCGGTCCGACTTCGACAGAGGCCTCGGTGACCAACTGCCATCGCTCCGCAACGGTCGGCTGCCTGTCGCGATGTGTCTCGAAAGCCTCCAGATGCTTGTGCACGTTCTCCACCATCACGATGGCGCCGTCCACCATGGCGCCGATGGCGATTGCGATGCCCCCGAGCGACATGATGTTGGCATTGACGCCTTGCCAGTGCATGACGATGAAGGCGGCCAGCACCCCGACGGGCAGTGCGACTACCGCCACCAGCGCCGAGCGCAGATGGAACAAAAAGATGGCGCAGACCACCGCGACCACGATGAATTCCTCCATCAGCTTGAAGCGCAGGTTGTCAACCGCGCGATCGATCAGCAAGGAACGGTCGTAGGTCGGCACGATCTCGACGCCTGCCGGCAGGCTGGACTTCAAAGTGGCCAGCTTGTCCTTGACGGCCTGGATGGTGGTGCGCGCGTTTTTGCCGGAGCGCATGATCACCACGCCACCGGCAACCTCGCCTTCGCCATCCAGCTCGGCAATGCCGCGGCGCATTTCCGGTCCGATCTGGACCGTCGCCACATCGCGCAACAGGACCGGTGTGGCGCCAGTCAGCGCAAGCGGGATGGAGCGGAAATCCTCCAGCGACTGAAGAAAGCCTCGCGAGCGCACCATGTACTCGGCTTCGGCCAGTTCGACCACCGAGCCACCGCTGGCCTGGTTGGCATTGCGCAAGGCATCGACAACCGTGGCCTGCGTGATGCCCAGTGCGCGCATGCGGTCGGGATCGAGCACCACCTGGTACTGCCGAACCATGCCGCCGATGCTGGCCACCTCGGCGACGTCGGGGACCGTCTTTAGCTCGAACTTCAGAAACCAGTCGTTCAGCGCGCGTAGTTGCCCGAGGTCTCGTTGGCCCGTGCGGTCGACCAGCGCGTACTCATAGACCCATCCCACCCCGGTGGCGTCCGGCCCCAGCGAAGCGTTGGCGCCCGCGGGCAGTCTGCTTTGCACCTGGTTGAGGTATTCGACTACGCGCGAGCGTGCCCAGTACGGATCGGTCTTGTCGTCGAACAGCACGTAGACAAACGAAAGCGTCGCGATCAGCACCAAAAATCGGTTGCCGACGGACCATCGAATGAGCGCAGCGATCATTTTTGAGCTGCCGGTTGCTGGCGCTCCACCGACTCGAGCTCGTAGCCCGTCGGCCCGCCTTCCTTAAACTCGAAGCGAATGCGGTCACCGGGCTTGATGTCCGGAAACGCGGCCGGCTTCGGCTTTGCAAAGCCCATCGTCATCGCGGGCCATTTGAGCGTAGCGACCGGTCCGTGCGAAATCGTGATGCCGTCTTGATCGACGCTCTCGACCTTGCCTTCCGCGCGGTGCGTTGCAGGGGCTGGCGTCACTGGAGTTGAAGGTGAAGGTGCCGAGGACGTTGAAGCGCTGGAACTCGGCGCACTTGGAGTGGCTGCGGCAGGCGACGCCATGCCGCCCAGAACGGAGCGCAGGCGCGCCTCTGAATCGATGAGAAACTGCCCGCTGGCGACCACCTGATCGCCGTCGGACAGTCCTTGAAGCACCTCAATGTTATCGCCCAGGTCCGCACCCAGCGACACGTCCCTCGGCTCGAACGCACCCGTGTCCTTGCGCACGATGACGACGGCTCGCTTGCCCGTGCGGATCGCGGCCTCGGACGCCACGACCAGGCGCGTGCTGCTGGCGCCCGCGACCTGCAGTCGCAGCAGCATGCCGGGAGTCAATAGGCCCTTGGCGTTGTCGACTTCGAAGCGAGCCTTCAGGGTGCGCGTCGTGGTGCTGACCTCGGGCAGGATCTCCTTCAGCTCGCCTTCGAACGACTGCGATGCGTCGGCCTGCAGGACGGCTTTCACTTTCTGGCCTGGCTTCAGGCGCACGGCCTGCGCCTCCGGGATCTCCGCCACCGCCCACACCTTTTCGAGGCCGGCGATCCTGAAGAGCGTCATGCCGGGCGTAACGGCCACGCCTTCGCGCACGCCGAGTTCGGCCACGACGCCGCTGGCTGGCGCGCTGAGCACGTAGCGGGCTTGCGCTGTTCCGGCCTTCTCGCTCTGGCGAATGAGTTCGGCGGGAATGGACATCGCCTGCATCCGCTCTCGAGCCGCGGCAACTAGGTCCGGTGAGACGCCCGCGCGCCGCAAGGCGAGCAGCTCATTCTGCGGCCCCAGCCATTCAGGCGCGAAGAGTGTTGCCAGAGCCTGTCCCTTGCGCACGCGTTCCATTGGCGCACGCACCGACAGTCGCTCCACGAATCCGGCGACACGGCTCTGGACGGACACGCTCAGGCGCTCGTCGAACTGCACTGCGCCGATGGCGTCGAACGACGAGGAGACGTCAGCGCGGCGCACCTTGGCGAGCCGGATCCCCAAGTTCTGTTGCACCGATGGGCTGACGCTGACGCCGCCGCTTGCTGCGCCCGCGTCGCCGTCCGCGTACATGGGGACGAGCTGCATGTCCATGAACGGCGACTTTCCGGGCTTGTCGAAGCGCGGGCCGGGCACCATCGGGTCGTGCCAGTAGAGAACCTTGCGTCCTTCCGATGCCGCAGGTGCCATCGCGGAGGGCATGGCGCCTTCGTGACCATGGCCAGTGCTGCGGCCTGCGTAGAAGGCGCCCGCGCCGACTGCTGCGAGCACCACGACACCGAGAACCGACCACGTAATGGAACTGGATTTTTTCATGGTGCCACCTCGGCGGTCAGCGGACGCAAGGCCAATTGAATTTGCGACCGGGCGAGGTCGCGTTGCAGCGTGAGCAGCTTGCGCTGCACTTCGACTTCTGCATGGCGTGCCTCGAAAAGCGTTGCGAGCGTTGCCTGGTTGGAGCGGTAGCCTGCGGTCGAAGCAGCCGTTCGCTGTCTGGCAGGAATCACCACATTCGCGCGGTAACGCTCGATGCGCTCCTGCAGGCGTGCAGCGTCGCTGCGCAGGGTCAGGTATTCGGACGTCGCAATGCGCCTGGCCTCGGCCAGTTCCCCGTCCGCTTTGTCCGCCAACGCGAGCTTGGACGCCGTCTCCCGGTCCTGACGTTCGCCTGGAGATACTTGGAGTGGGATGCTCACGCCGAACGACACCATGTCCGAGTACCCCGTGCGCTGACCGTAGGCGACTTCCCATGTCCAATTCGGTGTGCGATTGGTGCCCGCCACCGCAGCCGCTTGCGTCGCAACCTCCAACTCACGCTGCATGGCGACGACCGACGGGTGTCTCGCGACGTAGGCTTCTTCGCTGGGTGGCGGCTCTGCGGGTATCGGAGCCAGCGCTTCCGGTAGCACGCCTACCCAGCGCTGTAGTGCGAGCCGCGCGGCATTCTGCTGCTGCCTTGCGTCGGCGGACTCGTCATCGGAGCTGCCTCTCGCGCCGGTCAGCGAAAGCACTTCCTGGCTGCTGCCCGCGGCAGACGACAGCCGTGCACGCGATGCTTCAAGTTCCTCATGGGCGTGGTGTTCCATTAACGTGGTGAGCGTCAGCAACTCGCCTGCATAGAAGGCATCCGCGTACGCGAGCGCCGTCTGCAGCCGTGTCGCGGCGATCGAGACCCCTGCCATTGCCGCCTCCCGTGCGGTAGTCGCATTGGCTGCTGCCTCACGTGCCGCGCGTTTGTCGGCAGACAGCCATTCCTGGCTGATGCCGATGCGCTTCATCGTCATGGAATCGCGCGTTGTGCTGAAGCGGTCCGGACCGGTGAAAGGAAGGTTGTCGACCCCGATGCGAAGTACCGGATCAGGCAGTTGGCCTGCCATTCGCGCTGCCTCGGTGGCACTCAGCACGCCGGCGCGTGCCGCACGCGATGCCTCTGAGCGTTCGACAGCCAGTTGCAACGCTCTATCGAGCGACAGCGGCTCGGCTGCTGCCGCCATGAGAGGTAGCGATGCGGCGAGCAGCACGGCCGCGCGCAAAAATGGAAGGGACATAGAAACTCCGCAGACGAACGAAAAAGTCGCTGGCGAACGAACAGGTCGCACCAGCACCGGTCAGGTCGGCGGAGATTTCAGACGCGGAGTCTGCGTGTCGAGAGGAAGATGGGATCGGGAGGAGGCCGCGGCTCGAGCGCACTCTGCAGAGGCAAGCCCTGGACGTCAGCGAGCAGCAGCGGTGGAACCACCAAGACCTGCACAAGGGCAGGAAGAGATGGCGTGGCCGCCTTCACTTTCTCGAAAGACTGGGATGCGTCGGCCGCATGCTGGTGGCAAAGCACGGGTTGCGCGGTGTCCATGCCTTCGCACGGCGTTCCCTCGGCCATCGCCTGCGCCATCGCTTCGGCGTTGTTCATGCCGGGGCAGACATAGCTTGCAAGTGCCATCTGCGAAAACAGCACCGACAGCATCACGAAGAACGTGATGATGCAGTGACGAAGAGGCCGGAGGCGACGCATGTTTGGCGCAGTGTAGCGTCAGACCGCCCTAACTGGAGAAGTCACAGGCGCCGGGGCGTTGACATGCGCGACCTGTCTGAGCCGCAAGGCATTGAAGATGACCGAAGCCGAACTCAAACTCATCGCAAGCGCCGCGATCATCGGAGACAAAAGCCATCCGGTGAACGGGAACAGCACGCCGGCTGCCAGCGGTACGCCGAGCGCGTTGTAGACGAACGCAAATGCCAGGTTCTGCTTCATGTTGGCAATTGTCTCGTCGGAAATCACGCGAGCCTGCGCGATGCCACGCAAGTCGCCCTTCACCAGCGTCACCTGCGCGCTGTTCATCGCCACATCGGTGCCGGTGCCCATGGCAACACCGACGTCGGCCTTGGCCAGCGCCGGCGCGTCGTTGATGCCGTCGCCTGCCATCGCGACGATGCGGCCCTCGCGTTGTAGCTTGTCGACGAGTGCCAGCTTGTCGGCGGGCTTGACCTCGCCATGAACTTCGTCGATGCCGAGCCGGGCCGCAACTGCTTTGGCGGTGGTCAAACCGTCACCGGTCGCCATGATCACGCGCAGGCCGGACGCCTTGAGCGCTGCCAGTGCTTCGACAGTCGTTGCCTTGATCGGGTCGGACACGGCCAGCAAGCCCGCAGCCTTGCCATCGACCGCCAGGAACATCACGCTGGCGCCGCCGACGCGCAACGATTCGGCCTGCGCCGCCAAGCCCTCGACCGGCACGCCCAACTGCGTCATCAACGCCGTGTTGCCGAGGGCCAGTTTCTTGCCGCCCACGCTGCCGCTCACCCCGATGCCACTGGCCGATTCGAATCCGTCCGCCTTCTGCAGATCCAGCTTTTGCGACTTCGCTGCACGCACGATGGCGTCGGCCAACGGATGCTCGCTGCCCTGGTCGAGGCTCGCAGCGAGTCGCAACACATCTGCTTCGGTGAAGCCCGGCGCCGCGACCGATCGCTCGAACGTCGGCTTGCCTTCAGTCAGCGTGCCGGTCTTGTCGACGATGAGCGTGTCGACCTTTCTGAAGTTCTCGATCGCTGCGGCATCTCTAAACAGCACGCCCTGCGTCGCGGCTTTGCCGGTCGCCACCATGATCGACATCGGCGTGGCCAACCCCAGAGCGCAGGGGCAGGCGATGATGAGCACCGCGACCGCGTTGATCAGGCCGTAGACCCAGCTCGGTTCCGGCCCGACCAGGCCCCAGACGACGAAGGTCAGGAGCGCGATGCTGATGACGGTCACGACGAAGTAGCGCGCGACCTGATCCGCCATTCGCTGCATCGGCGCCCGAGACCGCTGCGCCTGCAAAACCATCTGGACGATGCTGGACAGCACGGTCTGCGAGCCGACATGCTCGGAGCGCATCACAAGCGCGCCGTTGGTGTTGAGCGTCGCGCCGATCAGCTTGTCGCCGACTCGCTTGGTGATCGGCAACGGTTCGCCGGTGAGCATCGATTCGTCCACGGCGCTTGACCCTTCGATCACCACGCCGTCGACCGGAACCTTCTCGCCGGGCCGCACACGCAGGGTGTCGCCGACATGGACGTGCGTGAGCGGGATGTCTTCTTCAGCGCCAGCGGCGTCGATGCGCCGTGCGGTTTTGGGCGCAAGGCCGAGCAGGGACTTGATGGCGGCAGAGGTCTGGGAGCGCGCCTTGAGTTCGAGTATCTGGCCGAGCAGCGTCAGGGAAATGATGACGGCCGCCGCTTCGAAGTAGACGGCGACGCGGCCCATCGACACGAAGGCCGCCGGAAACACGCCCGGCGCCACCGTGGCCACGACGCTGTAGAGGAACGCCGCAGACGTGCCGAGGCCGATGAGGGTCCACATGTTCGGGCTGCGATTCACGACGGACTGGACCGCTCGCACGAAGAACGGCCAACCCGCCCACAGCACGATCGGCACGCTGAGCGCGAATTCGATCCAGCTCTGTGTGGCCATCTCAAACCACTGCAGGCGGTGCCCCGCCATGGCCAGCACGGTCACGACGATGGTCAGCGGGAGCGTCCAGACGAATCGACGGGTGAAGTCGACCAGCTCCGGGTTGTCGCCTTCGTCCAGCGTCGGCGTTTCAGGCTCCAGCGTCATGCCGCATTTCGGGCAGTTGCCCGGGTGGCTCTGACGAATCTCAGGATGCATGGGGCATGTGTAGATCGCGTCTCCCCCGACGACTACCGGCTCTTGAAAAGGGGGCGTGGCTTTGCTTTCCGCTCCACCGATGTTGGCTTCGCCCATGAACTTGGAAGGATTCAAGGCGAACTTGGCCTTGCAGCCGGCACTGCAGAAATAGACTGGACCGCCTTCGTACTGCGTCGAATGCAGCGAAGCCGCCGTCACGTTCATTCCGCAGACAGGATCCTTCAGGGCACCCGACGAACCCGCGGCGTCGGCTCCAGAGCGTCGTGCCGATTCACCCGCTTGATGGTGTGTGTCGACGGCGGCCAGCACGCCGGAGCGCTCAAGTTCTTGATCGTTCATCTCTTCTTTCCTTGATGGATCGAGATGCGCGAAATGCCACCCCGTACTTGGCCGCTACGCCGGCAGCAGGTTTACTTTTGCTTCGCAAGCCAGCGGTCGAACTCGGCAATTTCTTTTTTCTGTGCGGCGATGATTTTCTTTGACATCGCCTTCATCTCAGGCGACTTGCCGTGCGCCAATTCCATCTGCGCCATCTCCACGGCTTGCTGGTGGTGCAGCTTCATCATCATGGCGAAGTCCTTGTCGGTGTCACCTGACATCTGCATCTTCTGCATCCCGTCCATGCCGGCCATCATGGATTGCTTCATGTCGGCCGAGCCGGCGCCCGAGTGCTGCATGTGATCCTTCGACATGGGCGCCGAAGCAGGTGCTGGCTGCGCTTGCGCAACACCGACGGAAGAAAGCACGATCGCTGCAGAGAAACACAGCGACGAAGTGAGTGTGCGAAAAGAGTTTTTCATAACGTTGTCCTTGGTGAGTGGATTGAACTTCAGTGCGTCATTGCAAGGCATGCGGCAGCGCAGGCGTGGCAGGCCTTTGCGCAAGCTTGGCAATGCGCGGCCTTGTGCTGGGCGCACTCGTCGCCGCAGGCTTTGCAGATCTCGGCGCACAAGGCGCATACAGCCTTTGCGTGGACGCTGTCGCGGGCCATGACGCCGGCGGCGAGCTGGCAGATGGCAGCGCAATCTGCATCCATCGCGATGCACTTGGCCATCATCTTGACGTCCTCTTCTTTGAGGCAGCTTGAAAAGCAGTTGTTGCACGCGATGGCGCATGCGTTGCATGCCTCGATGCAAGCTGCGTAGGTTTCATGTGACATGGATGTCTCCTTTGGTTAAGTGCCGGAAGATCCGGCGGTGGGTTGAATAAAACATCCGCAAATGCGTTGCTCGGAAGCGCGTCAACGGGCTGCTTCGATCTTGGTGACGGTGATCTTTCCGTCGACCTTTTCCGCGAGGAAGCGAACCTTCTCGCCGGACTGAACCTGGTCCAGCACTGCATCGTCCTTGACGCTGAACACCATCGTCATGCCCGGCATGTCGAGGTTCTTAAGGGGTCCGTGCTTGATGGTCAGCTTTTTGCCATCCTTGTCGACCTTCCGGATTTCTCCATCGGACAGTTCGGACGTTGCAGCGGCAGTGGACGTTCCTTGCACTGTGGTCTGAGAGGGCGGGGCCGATTGGGCAGCAGCCATGGCGGAGAAAAGCATCGCGGCTGCGGATGCAACGAGTGCGAGACGAATGTTTTGCATTGAGAGTTCCTTGAGCATCGATTGGTTGTTGGGTTGACGGGGCGCGGCAGCAGGACCGCACACCCGAACGTTGTGTTTACTTGTTGACAGCCTTGCCAGACACAGTTGAGACGTTCACGGCACCCTTCATCCCTGCGTCGTAGTGACCGGGTTGCAGGCAAGCGAAGTCGACCTTGCCGGCCTTCGTGAACTGCCAAACGATTTCCCCGCTCTTGCCGGGTGCCAGCGTGAGCATGTTCGCGTCGGCGTGTTCCATCTCCGGGTTCTTCTTCATGACTTCGTAGTGCTCCTTGAGCTCCCTCTGCGTGCCGAGCACGAGCTCATGCTTGATTTGGCCGGAATTCTTGATGACGAAGCGCACGGTCTCGCCCTGCTTGACGCTGATGTCGGCCGGCGTGAAGCGCATGCTGTCGGCCATGTCGACGTTGATCGTGCGTGTCGACTGGGAAGCCACTCCGGGCTTGCCAATCGCGTCACTGGCATCGTGACCACCGGCGTGGGTACCCGAGGCTGACGCGCTGGCTGCGGCCAGAGCGAGCAATGCGGCGAGGGCGGTATTGCGGAAGGCGTGGTTCATGGTTTTCCTTTGAGAGGCTGGGAGGTTCGAGGGGAGTGAAAAAAGTCAGTGGCCGGAATGGCCGTTGACGGGCTTGCGGATCTGAACTTCGATGCTCTTGGCGGGCATGTTCTGAGCGGGCATCGCGGCCGCGCCGGCACCTTGCTGGCGCGGCGTTACCGGCAGCGGGCCATCTAGCTCATACGCAACGGTGCCTTTGGGGTGTTTGAACCAGCCGGGATTGGAGTAGTCGCCAGCCTTCTGGTTTTTGCGCACCTTAACCACGCTGAACATGCCGCCCATCTCGACCGAGCCAAACGGCCCTTCGCCCGTCATCATTCGCGCGGTGTTGTCGGGAATCGGCATTTCCATCTCGGCCATGTCCGCCATGCCGCGCTCGCCCATGACCATGTAGTCAGGCACAAGGTTGGAAATCTGTTTGGCCACGTCCTTGTGGTCCAGGCCGATCATGGTGGGCACGTCATGGCCCATCGCATTCATCGTGTGATGACTCTTGTGGCAGTGAAAGGCCCAGTCGCCTTCTTCGTTGGCGAGGAACTCGAACTGGCGCATCTGGCCAACGGCCACATCCGTTGTCACTTCGGGCCAGCGCGCACTCTTCGGTGTCGGGCCGCCATCGGTTCCCGTGACTTCGAACTCATGGCCGTGCAGGTGCATCGGGTGGTTCGTCATCGTCAGATTGCCCACGCGGATGCGCACCTTGTCGTTCAGGCCCACGTTGAGCGAATCGATGCCCGGGAAGATCCGGCTGTTCCAGGACCACAGGTTGAAGTCCAGCATCGTCATGATCTTGGGCGTCGCGCTGCCGGGCTCTACGTCGTACGCGTTCAGCAGGAAGACGAAGTCCCGGTCGACCTTGTCGATCAGCGGATGGTCTGCCTTCGGATGCGTCACCCAGAAGCCCATCATTCCCATCGCCATCTGCGTCATCTCGTCGGCATGGGGGTGGTACATGAATGTGCCGGGGCGTCGCGCCACGAACTCGTAGACGAACGTCTTGCCCGGGCGGATCGGCGGCTGGTTCAACCCCACGACGCCGTCCATGCCGTTGGGCAGGCGCTGCCCATGCCAGTGCACGCTCGTGTGCTCAGGCAGCTTGTTGGTCACGAAGATCCGCACGCGATCGCCTTCCACCACTTCGATGGTCGGCCCAGGCGACTGGCCGTTGTACCCCCAGAGGTTGGCCTTGAAGCCGGGGGCCATCTCGCGCACCACCGGCTCGGCCACGAGGTGGAACTCTTTGACGCCGTTGTTCATGCGCCAGGGCAACGTCCAGCCGTTGAGCGTGACCACGGGGTTGTAAGGGCGCCCACTGGATGGCACCAGCGGCGCCATGGTGTCAGGGGTCGTCTGGAACACCGGCTCGGGCAAGGCGGCCATTGCCACCTTGCTCACGCTGGCTGCGGCAATGGCGCCAGTGATGGCACCCGCACCGCTCAGAAAATTGCGTCTGTTTGTCATGTCATTCGAATCGGTTGGGTTCAGTGGCCTGCGCCAGCGGAGGCGCCTTCGCGACCTGACATGGACATGGAGTTGCCCATGGAGGTGGGCTTGCCCATCACCGAAGCCGCGAGCGCGGCGTCGGCCAGCCAGAACTGCTGCTGTGCGTTGATCGCGTTGGTCACGCTGGAGATCTGGTCGCGTGCTTCGGCAAGCAGCTCGAAGACGCCGATCAGCATGCCGTTGTAGCGAAGCACGTTTTCGTCGGCCATCGCCTGACGCAAGGGCACGATCTCGTCGCGGTAGTGCCGTGAGATGTCGTAAGCCGTGCGGTAAGCCGAGTAACCCTCTCGCAGCTGCGAGGAGGCGCCTCGCACGGCGGCGTCGTAACGGTTGGCCGCGACCAACGACTGCGCGTTCAGCGCGTCGCGCTGGGCAGAACCCCAGTCGAAGAGCGGCAGCCGGATGTCGAGCTCGAAGCCGCGTCGTGTGCTCTTGGTGCCCGCCGCGTTGTCGAAGACCGTGTCGCGACGCCCACCCACTTCCACGTCGGTAAAAGTCGACAGCAGGTTGAGGCCTTGCGACCGCCCTGCCACGTCCAGCTGAGCGCGAGCAAGTTGGACATCGAGGCGTTGCTCTGTTGCGGTGGCCGCGACTTCCTTCGCTTCGCGAGGCGTCTTGGGCAGATCCGGGAGACGTTCGGGCAAGGCCAACTTGGCGGCTTGTTCGTCGTTCAAGCCCAAGATGCGAATCAACTCCTCGCACGCAGCGGTGGTGGCGTGCTGCGCCATGGCGAGTTGTGTGGTCGCGTCGGCGTAGAACACCTGTTGGCGTGCACGCTGAAGCTTGCTGAAGTTGCCGATGAGCTGCATCCGGCGCGCGAGTTCGGCGCTTGCCTGGGCCGACTTGTTGACCTGCTCGGCATACTGCAGCGACTGTTTGGCAGCAACCGCGCGGACCCAGGCCTGCTTGACCTGCGTAACCTGGTCGACAACGACCCCGGTCAGCTGAACCTTGGCCTGATTGGCCTGGCCTTTCGAAATCGACAGGCGCTGCGGTAGCAGGATCAGGTCCACGAGGCCGAAGGACAGCAGCCGTCCGAACTCCAGTTCGCTGTTCAGGCGCATGCGCTCGAACGTGAAAATCGGATTGGGCAAACGACTGGTCTGGTTGGCCGCGGCGATGTCGCCCCAGCTCTGGGCAATCAGGGCTTGGACGGACGGGCTGTTGGCCAGTGCGAGCTGGACCGCGTCGCTTTGCGAAAGTGGCTTGGCGAGCAATTCCTGGGACAGTGCCGCCCGGCGGTCACGTTGCTCCTGGGTGCGGCTGAGTTCGAGCTTGCCGCCGGTGAACTGCTGGGCGTTGGTGTTCGTGTCCTTCAGGGCGTCCTCGATGCCGACAGAGGCACAGCCAGCCAGAAACGCGGCCGCGAAGGCGATGGCGGTCAAACGCAAGGCGCGCCTCATCGCTTGTCCTTCTTCGCGGACGCACCCGACATGCCAGGCATTCCAGGCATGCCCACCGAGTGACTTGGCGGCGAAGCGGGCGCCGCGGCACCGTCCTTCGGAGATTCAGTCTTGGCCGCCCCTGCGCCAGAGGCCTCCTTGGCATAAGCCTGCCAGCCGCCGCGGCGGTAAACCGTCTCGTTGGCCTCCTTCCAGGGGATGGGTTTTTCGTCAGCGAAGGGCTGAAAGCCCTCGAGCACGGACTTGTAGGTCAGGACGGGCGGCGTCGACGCAGTCGGCGCGCTGGGGTTCGCCGATGCGGGCTGAGCCAACGCGCTGAGGGCATTGAATGTTGCCGCGGCTGCCACGGCCGCGGCGGCAAAAAAGCGAAAAGTTGCCAGCCGACGGGCCGACGATGAATGGAACATGGAGTCCTCGCGAGTTCATGAACGGAGTGCGTCAGTGCTGCCCGAAAAAGGGCATGACGCATGCGATGCATGTGCGTTCGCCGCTACCCGGTGACGTCAAGTCACTGGCACACGAACGCTTTAGGCGCGAGGAGGTTTGTCGAGGACGCGCGGCGTCAATGACGCCACTGCAGAAAAAGGTTCTGCCAAGGCGGCAGGGGGCAAAGCAGGTGACGCCACCACGGGCGGGTCGCCAATGAGAGCGACGGAGTGGCAGGCACCGCAGGTGCCGCACTTGTGGCCCGAATCCGTGTCCAGGGAGGCACCTTCGTGATGGTGCGGAGTGGCTTCGATACCCGAGGCCGAATCCACATGTCCACCGTCGTGCGCGTGCGACTTCGGTTTCACGTGTTCGTGCGGCAGGGCTGGCTCTAAAAACGTTGCTGCCGTTGCCGATGTTTCGCCTGCTGCGCAGAATTGCATGGTCGCGGCTGCATAACCCTGAAAGGGCACTGCGAGCATGAG
>SEGN01000033.1 GCA_004211245.1 Variovorax sp. | reverse complement strand
CACGAGTGGTTTGTGATTGACGCGACCGACAAGGTCCTCGGACGAGTAGCCAGCGAAGTTGCTCTCCGTTTGCGCGGCAAACACAAGGCCATTTACACGCCTCACGTCGACACGGGTGACTTCATCGTCATCATCAATGCCTCGCAGCTGCGAGTCACCGGCGCCAAGCCGATCGACAAGATCTACTACCGTCACTCGGGCTACCCGGGCGGCATTTCGTCGACGAACTTCCGCGACATGCAATCCAAGCATCCGGGCCGCGCCCTGGAAAAGGCCGTGAAGGGCATGCTGCCCAAGGGCCCGCTCGGCTACGCCATGATCAAGAAGCTCAAGGTCTATGGTGGTGCAGAGCATCCCCACACCGCCCAGCAGCCGAAGGTTCTGGAAATCGCAGGCATCTCAACGAACGCCCAACGGGAGGCCGCCAAATGATCGGTGAATGGAACAATGGCACCGGCCGTCGCAAATCGAGCGTCGCCCGTGTGTTTCTGAAAAAGGGCACCGGCAAGATCACGATCAACGGCAAGGACATCCAGGCCTACTTCGGCCGCGAGACGTCGATCATGATCGCGAAGCAACCCCTGTTCCTGACGAACCACGTCGAAACGTTTGACATCATGATCAACGTGGCTGGCGGCGGCGAATCGGGCCAGGCGGGCGCTGCCCGTCACGGCATCACCCGTGCATTGCTCGACTACGACGCAACGCTCAAGCCGGTGCTGAGCCAGGCCGGCTTCGTCACCCGCGACGCCCGCGAAGTCGAGCGCAAGAAGGTCGGTCTGCACTCCGCACGCCGCCGCAAGCAGTTCTCGAAGCGCTGATCGGCGTTTTGGGCTTACTGCCTGTACCGACAAAGAGCCGCCTTCGGGCGGCTTTTTGCTGGTTGCAGTAGCATGAACCTCAATGGGCCGATCTGTCGGCCGTCCAACGGAGTGTCCCCATGAGTGCTGTTGCCGAACAAATTCAAACCGAAATGCCCGCGCCGATCGTCTTCACCGACAGCGCGGCCGCCAAGGTGGCCGACCTGATCGCCGAGGAAGGCAACCCCGACCTGAAGCTGCGCGTGTTCGTGCAGGGTGGCGGTTGCTCCGGCTTCCAGTACGGTTTCACCTTCGACGAGATCACCAACGAAGACGACACCACGATGACCAAGAACGGTGTCTCGCTGCTGATCGACGCGATGAGCTACCAGTACCTCGTCGGTGCCGAGATCGACTACAAGGAAGACCTGCAGGGCGCGCAGTTCGTCATCAAGAATCCGAACGCGACCAGCACCTGCGGCTGCGGCTCTAGCTTTTCCGCCTGAGCCTGTTGCCCAGGTTCTTGTGCCTTGAAAGAGCCGCCTCCGGGCGGCTTTTTGCTGCCTGTCTCCGCCATGCCTTCCCTTGAGATCACCACGCGCAGGAGCCTGCTCTGGCTGGTCGCCGTCGGCTTCTTCATGCAGACGCTCGATGCGACCATCATCAACACGGCGCTCCCTGCGATGGCCGCGAGCCTGGGCGAAAGTCCGCTGCGGATGCAGTCGGTCATCGTTGCCTACGCGCTCACGATGGCGATGCTGATCCCGGCATCGGGCTGGATCGCGGATCGCTTCGGCGCGCGGCGCGTGTTCTTCTCGGCCATCGTGCTGTTCGTGGCCGGCTCGGTGGCTTGCGCCGCCTCGCAGGGGCTCGGTCAGCTGGTGGCGGCTCGCGTGCTGCAGGGCGCCGGTGGTGCGTTGCTGTTGCCGGTTGGGCGCCTCGCCCTGCTGCGCACGGTGCCGCGCAACGAGTTCGTACAGGCCATGAGTTTCGTCGCCATTCCCGGGCTGATCGGCCCGCTGCTGGGGCCGACGCTCGGCGGCTGGCTGGTGCAGTACGCATCGTGGCACTGGATCTTCCTGATCAATGTCCCGGTGGGTCTTGCCGGCTGCATTGCCACACTCAAGTTCATGCCCGAGTTGCGGGTCGCCGTCTTGCGCCGGTTCGATGGTGTCGGCTATGCGTTGCTCGCCTTCGGCATGGTGGCCGTGTCGCTGGCGCTGGACGGCGTCTCGGAACTCGGCTTGCGGCAGGTGGGCGTGTTGTTGCTCATGGTGTTCGGCTTCGCCAGCCTCGTGGCCTACTGGCTACATGCCGTGCGGCGGCCCGATCCGCTCTTTTCCCCGGAGATGCTGCGCATTCCGACCTACAGCGTCGGCCTGCTCGGGAACCTGTTTTCGCGCCTGGGCAGCGGCTGCATGCCTTTCATGGTGCCCCTGCTGCTGCAGGTGTCCATGGGCTATTCGCCATTGCATGCGGGCCTCACGATGCTCCCGATCGCACTGGCGGGCATGGCAATGAAGCGTTTTGCCGCGCCCCTCATCGCGCGTCACGGCTACCGCCGCGTGCTGGTGGTGAACACGGTGCTGGTGGGTGCGTCGATGGCGACGTTCGGGCTGGCATCGCCCGGCCAGCCCTTGCCTGTGCTCATCCTCCAATTGCTGGCCTTCGGCGCCTTCAACTCGCTGCAGTTCACGGCCATGAACACCGTGACCCTGCGCGATCTCTCGGTCGAGATGGCCAGCAGCGGCAACAGCCTGTTCTCGATGGTGCAGATGCTGGCCATGAGCCTCGGCGTGGCCGCGGCAAGCATGGTTCTGGCCGGGTTCAGCGACGTGTTCGGCAAGGCAACGCCGCTCGCTACCCTGCACGCCTTTCAGGCGACGTTCGCCGGCATGGGCCTGCTGACCGTGGCGTCTGCGCTGATCTTCTGGCACTTGCCGCCGGAAGCCCGTGCCGGGCATCCGGAACAGCCCGAGGTCACGGGGCAGGGCTAAATTGCCTGGGCCGGGTAGACCGCGCCGAGGACGCGGGCGCCCCGTGCCCCGGTGACGCTGGCCAGGTTGCCTGGCTCGCGCCGCACGCTGGCTCGCGCGAGCCAGGCGAAGGCGGCCGCTTCGACCTGTTGCGGCGGCAGGCCTCGCTGGGCCGAAGACACCACCCTCAGCCCGGGCAGCATCGCCTGCAGGCGCGCCATCAGGTGGTCGTTCAGGGCGCCGCCGCCGCAGACGATCAATTCCTGGCTGTCGGGTCCGTAGCGCTGCACATCTGCCGCGCAGGCGCTGGCTGTCAGTTCGGCGAGCGTCGCCTGCACGTCCGCTGCGGCCGCGTCGCCCGCGGCGCCGAGATGGGAGGCGAGCCAGGCCGGATTGAACAGGTCGCGTCCCGTGCTCTTGGGCGGCGCCTTGGTGAAGTAGGGCCCCGCCACCAGGCGCGAGAGCAATTCCGGCAACACCCGCCCACTGGCCGCCCATCGACCACCGACATCGTAGGGCTCGCCCAGGTGGCTTTGGCACCAGTGATCCATCAGCGCGTTGCCGGGCCCGCAATCGAAACCGAGCACCACCGGATCGGCGTCGCCGCTGGCTGGCAGCAGGCTCAGATTGGCGATGCCGCCGATGTTGAGCACGGCCATCGCCTGGTCTGCCTTGCCGAACAGCGCGCGGTGAAACCCCGGCACCAGCGGTGCACCCTGGCCGCCCGCAGCCAGGTCGCGGCTGCGGAAGTCGGCCACCACGTCGATGCCGGCCCACTCGGCGAGCGCCGACGGGTTGTTGATTTGCAGGGTGTAGCCGAGGTCGTCGAATTCGCCGGGGCGATGGCGCACGGTCTGTCCATGGGCGCCGATCGCGCACACGGCGCTTGCTGCGATGCCGGCGTCGGCCAGCAGTTGCCGCACGACCGTCGAATAGATCCGCGCGAGTCCGTTGCCAGCCAGGGCGGCGCGGTGCAGTTCGTTGTCGCCGTGCGGCGAATTGAGGGCCAGCAACTCGGCGCGCAGAGCCACGGGGAACGGTGCCGCGGCATGGCCGAGCACCGCGATGCGATCGTGGGAGAAATCGGCCAGGACCCCGTCGACCCCGTCGAGCGAGGTGCCCGACATCAGGCCGATATAGAACTCACTGGCCATGGCGGTAGCGCCCGGCGGTCAGGCTCAATCTGCGCTGGCCTGTACGACCGAGAAGGCTGCGGCCAGCTCGGTGCGGGTGGCTTTGGCGACGCGCTCGAAGGCCGGACGCGAGGTCGCCGTGATCGGCAGGCCGCCATCCTGCTGGGCGATGGTGCCCGGGTCGGCATACTCGCCGTTGACGCGGAACTCGAAGTGCAGGTGCGGGCCGGTGGCCCAGCCGGTCGAGCCGACCGCGCCGATGAACTGGCTCTGCGTCACCGCCTGGCCGACCTTGACGTCGACGCGGCTCAGGTGGGCATAGGCCGTTTCCTGGTTGTTGCGGTGCTTGATGATGACGATGTTGCCGTAGCCGCTTTGCGTTCCGGCGAATTCGACCGTGCCGTCGCCCACGGCGCGCACTGCGGTGCCGGTCGGCGCCGCGAAGTCGACGCCGTTGTGCTGCCGCCAGCTGTTCAGGATCGGGTGCATGCGCATCGCGAAGCCGCTGGAAATGCGCGAGAACTCGACCGGTGAACTGAGGTAGGCCTTGCGCAGGCTGTCGCCGTTCGGGCGGTAGTAGCCGCCCTTCTGGCCGGGTTCCTGGAACCAGAGCGCCTGGTGCAGCTTGCCGTTGCTTTCGAACTCGGCCGACAGCACGCGCCCGCTGCGCAGCGACTGGCCGTCGGCCTCGAAGGTTTCGTAGACGACGGCGAAGCGGTCGCCCTTGCGCAGTTGGCGGACGTCGACATCGCCCGAGAAGATGTCTGCCAGCTGGCTGGCCACATTGTCGGGAATGCGGGCTGCGTCGGTCGCCGCGAACAGCGAACTGCGCACCACACCGCTGGCCAGGCGCGTGCCGGGCGTCAGCGTGTCGGCCTCGGTGCGCACGGCGAAGCCGGCCGGGGTCCTGGAGATCACGAGACGCTTGAAGCCGCCGTCGCCATCCGGAATCCAGCGCGCGCTGAGTTTCTGCAGCTGGTTCTCCTGACTGGCCTCGGCCGTCACACTGCGGCCGGGTCGGCTGAGCAGGGCGGCGCGGGCTTCGGCATTCGAGCGCACGAACGCCACGGCGGCAGCGTCGGCAATGCCCAGGCGCTTGAGCAGTGCTTCGGCGGTGTCGCTGGACCGCGTCAGCTCACTGCGGAACAGCGTGAAAGTGTAGGCGTCGAGCGCGTCGGTCTGCGCGGAAACCGGCAGCGGCGCAACCGCTTCCAGCACCTGCTTGACAGGGAGGTCGGCCGCATCGGGGCCGAGCGAGGCCACGGCAAAGGCGCCACCACCCGCGCACAGCAGCAAGGCGCCGATCGCTGCGCCGATCTGCTTCGGATAGGTTCGGAACGTGTAGGCCACGCGGGAGGCGAGAAGCTCCTCGGCGGCGAGAATGCCGTTGATCAAATCTGTCGGTTCCCAATTCGGTTCGGCAAGTCCGCGCTGCAAGGGCCTTGCGTGAAGGCGGGCAGGACGGTGCGGAAAAAAGCGCCGCTTAGAATCCGGCGCTTGAAAGTCGGGCTGAGTATAGCTTCGGCCATACCCAAATCAGCCGAAAAAACCCAATGAATGCCGAGTTTGTTACAACCGCAAGTCCTTCCGACGGTGTAGGACGTGCTCTCGAAATATCGTTGCGGGGCGCCGACGAACTGCTTCCGCACGACGACTGGATTCGCAAATTGCAGCGGTCCGAGGCCACTGGCCAGCCATTGCGCATCAAGTTGGGCCTCGATCCCACCGCGCCCGACATCCACATCGGGCACACCGTGGTGCTCAACAAGATGCGCCAGCTGCAGGACCTCGGCCACACGGTGATTTTCCTGATCGGCGATTTCACCACCACCATCGGCGACCCTTCGGGCCGCAACAGCACGCGCCCGCCGCTCACTCGCGAGCAGATCGAGGCCAACGCCGAAACCTACCGCGCGCAAGCCTACAAGGTGCTGGACCCGGCCCGAACGGAGATGCGTTACAACTCCGAGTGGAGCGACCCGCTCGGTGCGCGCGGCATGATTCAGTTGGCCGCGAAGTACACGGTGGCCCGGATGATGGAGCGGGACGATTTCAGCAAGCGCTTCAAGGCGGGGCAATCGATCTCGGTGCATGAATTCCTCTACCCGCTGATGCAGGGCTACGACTCGGTGGCGCTGAAGAGCGACCTGGAGCTCGGTGGCACAGATCAGAAGTTCAACCTCCTGGTCGGGCGTCACCTGCAGCAGGAATACGGGCAAGAACCGCAGTGCATACTCACTATGCCGCTGCTGGAGGGGCTCGATGGCGTCGAGAAGATGTCCAAGAGCAAGAACAACTACATCGGGATCAGCGAAGACGCCGCGAGCATGTTCGCCAAGGTGCTGTCGATTTCCGACGTGCTGATGTGGCGCTGGTACACGCTGCTGAGCTTCAGGTCACTTGCCGAGATCGCCGCACTCAAGGCCGAGGTCGCGGGCGGCCGCAACCCCAAGGACGCCAAGGTGGCGCTGGCCAAGGAAATCACCGCCCGCTTCCACAGCGCGGCCGCGGCCGAGGCGGCCGAGCAGGACTTCATCAACCGCAGCAAGGGCGGCGTGCCGGACGAAATTCCCGAGCGCGCGGTCGCCGGCGCGCCGCTCGGGATCGGGCAACTGCTGAAGCAGGCCGGGCTGGTCGGGTCGAGCGGCGAGGGGAATCGGTTGATCGACGGGGGCGGGGTGCGCGTCGACTCGGTCGTGATCAGTGACAAGGGCCTCAAGCTGGGCGCCGGGACCTACGTGCTGCAGGTGGGCAAACGCAAGTTCGCCCGGGTGCGGCTGTCGGACTGAGCCGCTCAGCGGACTTCGACCGTGACGCGCCGGTTGCGCGCCTCATTCACATCCGGCCCGGTCGGTACGGCCAGTTCGCGCTGGCCGCGGCCGACCGCCTCCACGCGTGCCGCCGGAAAGCCGCGTGCGATCAGCATCTGGCGGATCTCCTGGGCGCGCCGCCGCGACAACTCGTCGTTCTGGGCGGGCGTGCCGGTGGTGTCGGTATGGCCGGTCACGACGATGTCGCCGCCGCTGCGCGCCAGGGCGGAGGCGACCACTTCCAGCATGACCCGTTCGGAAGCGGCGGTCAGCACGGTGTTGCCGGCGTCGAAATACAGCGCGTAGTTCTGGGCGCGGGGTGGCGCCAGTTCGAACAGGCTCAGGTTGTCCTTTCGAAGCTGCGCCGGATCGGCCTGATCCACGACGGGCGCGCCGACGGCGCCTGCCGCAGCGGTGGCGCGTGCGTACGGTCGCGCCAGTGTCTGCTCGCCGCCCTTGGCCCGGACCACCACCGCCGAAGGCCTGCCGTCTTCCTGCGGCAACAGCACCACCCGTGTCGCGGGCGCGGTGCAGGCCGCGAGCATCGCGACGCAGGCGGCGAAGAGTGCCAGGCCGAGGCGACGCGCGATCACTGCTGTGCGTCCGCCTGAACGATGAAATCGGTGCCGCGGATGCCGATGGTCGCGGTCTGCGTTTCGATGCGAATCGCATCGGGGTGCGTCTTGCCGATCAGTCCGGTGATCATCCGCAGCGAGCCGCGCAGCAGGGCGACGAGCATGTTGCCGTCCTGCGCAGTGGCGTCGAATGCGAATTCCTTCAGATCGAGCCGCGAAGAGGGACCGATCACGAGCGTGCTGCCGTCGCGCAGCACCACGCTGGCGGCGGCCTCCGGGCCGGTCACGATGCGTTCGATCGGCGCCACTTCGTCGCCCGCGCGGGCCGGCCGCAATACGCCACTGGCGCTCAGCAATTGCACGTCACCGCGCACCATCTTGACGAAGCCCGCATGCTCGGGCGCCGAAGCAGGAGACGTGGTTGCAGCGCCTTGCGCCAACGCCGTGCTGGTAACCCAGAGCGAGCCGGCAACGGCCATCCAGAACTTCAATCTCATCGCGATCTTCCATCCGTGATTGGTATACGAGGCGCCGAATGGTACGCGACGCCTGCCGCTGCACCCGGGTGCACGCCATAATTCAGATCCGATTCGAGGCCTTGTGCCGCAGTTTGTGCCGACTTCCCCACCCGACGTTCCCCGCACTTTCGCCACGCTGAGCCCGAAGGCCTGGTTGCGCTGGTCGATCGTCGTCGCGCTGCTCACCATCCTGCTGAAGGGCCTGGCGGGCTACCTGACAAACTCGATGGGGCTCATTTCGGACGCGATGGAGTCATTTGTCAACCTTGCGAGCGCCATGTTCGCACTGGCAATGGTGACGATCGCTGCGCGGCCGGCCGACCTGGACCATCCCTACGGCCATCACAAGGCCGAGTACTTCTCATCCGGCTTCGAAGGCATCCTGATCGTGGGCGCTGCGCTCGCGATCCTGTGGGTGTCCGTGCACCGGCTGCTGGCACCGCAACCGATCGAGCAGCTGGGCTGGGGCTTGGCGCTGTCGATCTTCAGCTCGGGATTGAACGGCGCGCTGGCGTGGGCGCTGTTTCGCGCGGCCCGCGAGCACCGCTCCATCGCGCTCGAAGCGGACGGGCGGCATCTGGTCACGGACGTGTGGACGTCGGTGGCCATCGTGGTCGGCATCGTGGCCGTCCACTTCACTGGGTGGCTTTGGCTCGACCCGGTGCTCGCCATCGGCGTGGCGCTCAACATCGCGCGCGAAGGCACCAAGCTGGTGTGGCGCTCTTCGCAGGGTTTGATGGACGAAGCGCTCGACAGCGAGTCACAGGTCGCGTTGATGGCGACCCTGGATCGTTTCAAGGCCGACCTGCCCGAGGGCGGGCAGCTGCGCTTCGACGACATCGTGACCCGCAGCGCCGGCCAGCGCCGTTTTGCGGATCTGCACATGCACGCGCCCGGCGACTGGCCGCTGCAACGCGCGGCCGCGCTGCGGGACGCGCTCGAGCAGGCGCTGATGGACGCCGTGCCGGGGCTGCGGGTCACGATTCAGCTGTTGCCGCTCGGCATGGAAGCGCGCGCCGTGCAGAACACGGAGCCGACCGCATGAAGGCAGTGCTGCAGCGCGTCAGCGAAGCACGCGTGGCGATTGCCGGCGATACCGTCGGGACGATCGACGCAGGGCTGCTGGTGCTGGTGTGCGCCGAGCGCGGCGACGACGAATCGCGGGCCGAAAAGCTGCTCGCGAAGATTCTGAGACTGCGCATCTTTTCCGACGAGGCCGGCAAGATGAACCGGAGCGTGCAGGACGTCGCGGGTGGTCTCTTGATCGTCAGCCAATTCACGCTCGCCGCTGATGTCAGTGGGGGCAACCGGCCGAGCTTCACCCTGGCAGCGCCGCCCGAGGAAGGCCGGCGCCTCTACGATCATTTCGTCGCCGCAGCACGTGCCACGCATCCGCTGGTGCAGACCGGCGTATTCGGGGCCGACATGCAGGTGCATCTCGTCAACGACGGGCCGGTCACCATCCCGCTGCAGATTCAATAGGGATTCTTCAGCCCGAGCCCGGCGAGGATCGCGGTCTCGCGGGCCTCCATCGCCTCGGCGTCCTGCTCGCCGGTTTCATGATCCCAGCCCTGTGCGTGCAAGGTGCCGTGCACGATCATGTGGGCATAGTGGGCAGCCAGCGTCTTGCGCTGTTCCTTCGCCTCGCGCGCGATGACAGGGGCGCACAGCACCAGGTCGGCCATCACCAGCGGCGCCTGCGCGTAGTCGAACGTCAGCACGTTGGTCGCATAGTCCTTGCCGCGAAACTCGCGGTTCAGGCGTTGGCCCTCGTCGGCATCGACGACGCGCACCGTGATTTCGCCATCCCGCTCCAGCGCATGCCGGATCCAGCGTGCAACGGCATGGCGCGGCAATGCCGCACGGTGCAGCGCGATCCCTTCGAAGCGCCCGAACTGCAACGACAGCGAAAGCGCAGCCAGCGTCATTTCAGTTCACGCCCGCGCGCTTGCGTTGCCCGTCGTACGCGTCCACGATGCGCGCCACCAGCGGATGGCGCACCACGTCCACGGTCGTGAAGCGCGTGATGGCGATGCCCTTCACGCGCTTGAGCACGCGCTCGGCATCGATCAGTCCGCTGAGCTGGCTCTTCGGCAGGTCGATCTGGCTCACGTCGCCCGTCACCACCGCCTTGGCGCCGAAGCCGATGCGCGTGAGGAACATCTTCATCTGCTCGGGCGTGGTGTTCTGAGCCTCGTCGAGGATGACGAAGGCGTTGTTGAGCGTGCGTCCGCGCATGAAGGCGAGCGGCGCGATCTCCAGCGCGTTGCGCTCGAAGGCTTTCTGAACCTTGTCGAAACCCATCAGGTCGTAGAGCGCGTCGTACAGGGGGCGCAGATAAGGGTCGACTTTTTCGGAAAGATTGCCCGGCAGGAAGCCGAGCCGCTCGCCGGCCTCGACCGCGGGCCGTGTCAGCACGATGCGCTGCACCGCGCTGCGCTCCAGCGCGTCCACGGCACAGGCGACCGCGAGATAGGTCTTTCCGGTGCCGGCCGGGCCGATGCCGAAGGTGATGTCGTGGCTGGCGATGTTCTCGAGGTAGGTGGCCTGCGTCGGCGTGCGGGCGCGCAGGTCGGCGCGGCGCGTCACCAGCATCGGGCCGGCTTCGCCGTCCTCCGCCATGCCCGAGTCGCTGGCCAGCGTGAGTTGAACCACGGCCGGGTCGATCGGCCGCTCCGCAATTTCGTAGAGCGCCTGCAGCACGTCCATCGCCTGCTGCGCACTGGCCTTCGGCCCGTCGACCTTGAACTGTTCGTGCCGGTGGGCGACCGTCACACCCAACGCGTCCTCGATCCGGCGCAGGTGCTCGTCGAGCGGGCCGCAGAGGTGGCCGAGGCGCGTGTTGTTGAGGGGCTTGAAGGTGTGGCGGAGGATCAAGTCAGGGCTCTCGGTTGCGATGGAAATGCCGGTCAATCATAGGCGTGCCCCCCCTGCGGTTCGCTTGGTGTGTGACGTATTGCGCACCAGTTGTCGGCCAAGTCTCCCGAAATCGTGTGAACATTTGTATCGACCAAGCGAAAATGCCGATCGCTCCATATTCATTCAATCAGGGGGAAAGTCGATGAGAGCTTCTTGCAGGTTCAGCGTGCTTGCGTGCGCACTCGCCGTTTTCGTGGCAGGTTGCGGCGGAGGCTCGGGCGGCGGCAGTAGCATCGCGCCGTCGGCCGGCGGAACGAAAACGGCCGACGCGAGTGCCGCCACGGTGACAGGCACGACGGGCCCCGTCGCATTGCCACCTGCGGCTGTGGCGAGCAACGACCCGCTCGTCATCGAATCCAAAGTCAGCAGCGGCAGCAATCGCGACATCGATCCTTTCAGGGCGCGTTCCAAGGCGGACTCGCCGCCGCCGAGGCAGGTGGTTCTGCCGTCGCTTGCGCCCGAGGCACGTTCGGTACAGAAGTCGTCCTCCGCAATTCTGGGACTCCCGACAAGAATCGGCGTTGCGCGCAATGTCGATGCCACGGCCACCGTTGCGAAGGCGGCCGGCATGATGGGGTGGTCGCCCACCTCAACCGGCAGCAAGATTTCGGCGATGCGATTCCAGGCATCCGGTGCTCAGGGCATTCGGCTCGGTCTTCTGGTCGAGAGCCTGCCGCTGGGCGGCATGATTCGCTTCTACGCTGATGGGGCCGACAAATCCTACGAGGTGTCCGCGCAAGAGATTCTGACAACGATTCAACGAAACCTGGACGCTGGCGATTCGACCAACGCCGCTCGAACGTATTGGTCACCGAACCTCGGCGGGGAGGCGATCACCGTCGAAGTCGACATTCCGCCCGGTACGGATCCCGACAGTGTGCGGCTCTCGGTGCCAACGCTTTCGCACGTTCTCGTGGACATACGCAAGATCGATTCGATTCAGAAGATCGGCGAAGCGGGTTTGTGCAATCTTGACGTCAGTTGCGATGCGTCTTACAGCGAGCTCAGCAAGTCCGTGGCACTCATGGATTTCGTTGGCGACGGAACAGGGGGGACGGTGAACGGTGCCGATTACGTATGCACCGGGACGCTCATGAACGATCGCGTTTCTTCCGGCACTCCGTATTTTCTAAGCGCGAACCATTGCATCTCGAACCAGACCGTGGCGTCCACCCTCTACACGCTCTGGTCTTACAAGTCGGCGTCGTGCAACAGCACGCAGGTCAGCCCGGCTCTGGCAATCATGACTTCCGGTGCAACGCTTCTCTACCAGAGCGCGCAGACCGACACGTCCTTCATGCGACTGAATTCGATGCCTCCGGCAGGCGCGGTCTACGCCGGATCGAGTTCTTTCGCCCCCGATCTCAGCGCCGACGTTTACAGCGTTCACCATCCGCAAGGAGACCTCCAGAAGTACAGCTGGGGTGACTACCTGGGCCAGGGCTCTTGCGTCAGTGGAGGGTGCTCATCATCCCAGGCATCAGGCGCGAACTTTCTGCGCGTTTCCTGGATACTGGGCACGACGGAGAGCGGGAGCAGCGGAAGTGGCCTGTTCACGAAGATGAACGGCAAGGACTACCTCATCGGACAGCTTTATGGCGGTTACGCGTCCTGTTCGAACCGTTTTGGGGCAGATTATTACGGTCGATTCGACAAGGCTTACCAGGCGGCGCTGTTCCAATGGCTCGGTGCGCCGCCCGGCAACGTGCGCGAGCCGATCTACCGTCTCTACAACCGGAGAACCCAAACCCATTTCTACACGCCCGATCCGGCAGAGCGCGACCGCACGGTCCAACGATCCTCCGAGTACAGTTACGACGGGATCGCTTTTTATGCCTATGCGTCCGCTGGCGTCGCGAGCGACCCGGTCTACCGCTTCTACAACACGCGTACCGGCGTCCACTTCTACACGATCAACGCGGCCGAACGAGCGAACATCAGGAACACGCTGCCCTGGTACTCCGACGAAGGAATGAGCTGGTATGCCAGCGTGTCGGCGCAAAATCAGGCGGTGCCGATGTACAGGTTCTACAACACACGGACGCAAACTCATTTCTACACGATCAATGCAACAGAACGGGACAACATTCGCCAGAGCTCGCCACAGTATTCGTATGAGGGCGTTGGGTACTACGCGTGGCTGTCACCTTGATGCTTTGATGCAGGGCGCGGCAGGCGCAAGTTTCCGGTGATCGGAAAACTCACCGGCACCCTCGCCGAACGCAATCCACCGCAAGTGGTGGTGGACTGCAACGGTGTCGGCTACGAGGTCGACGTGCCGATGAGCACGTTCTACAACCTGCCGCCGACGGGCGAGCGGGTGTCGTTGCTCACGCATTTCGTGGTGCGCGAGGACGCGCAGATCCTCTACGGGTTCGGCACGGCGCAGGAGCGTGCGGCGTTTCGCCAGCTCATCAAGATTTCCGGCATCGGGCCGCGCATGGCATTGGGCGTGTTGTCGGGACTCAGCGTGGCCGAACTGGCACAGGTGGTCACGCTGCAGGACGCGGGGCGGCTGGTCAAGATTCCGGGCATCGGCAAGAAGACGGCAGAGCGCCTGCTGCTCGAGCTCAAGGGCAAGCTCGGCGCCGACATCGCATTGCCGGCCCATGCCGCGAGCGATGCGCAGGCCGACATCCTGCAGGCGTTGGTCGCCCTCGGCTACAGCGACAAGGAGGCGGCCGCCTCGCTCAAGGCACTGCCGAAAGACGTGGGGGTGAGCGAAGGCATCAAGCTCGCGCTGCGGGCGCTCGCGAAATAGCGCAACATCGGCAGCCGCATGACCATCCAGACCGATGACTTCGCCCCGGCCCCGCAACGCGTGGTCTCCGCCGCCCCGGCCTCACCGAACGAAGAGGCGATCGAGCGGGCGCTGCGGCCCAAGCTGCTCCAGGAATACGTCGGCCAGGCCAAGGTGCGCGAGCAGCTGGAGATCTTCATCGGCGCGGCGCGCCAGCGCGAAGAGGCGCTCGACCACGTGCTGCTGTTCGGCCCGCCCGGCCTCGGCAAGACGACGCTCTCGCACATCATCGCGGCCGAACTCGGCGTCAACCTGCGCCAGACCTCGGGCCCGGTGCTCGAAAAGCCGAAGGACCTGGCCGCGCTGCTGACCAACCTCGAGCGCAACGACGTGCTCTTCATCGACGAGATCCACCGCCTTTCGCCGGTGGTCGAGGAAATCCTCTACCCCGCGCTGGAGGACTACCAGATCGACATCATGATCGGCGAGGGCCCGGCCGCGCGCAGCATCAAGCTCGACCTGCAGCCCTTCACGCTGGTGGGCGCCACCACGCGCGCCGGCATGCTGACCAACCCGTTGCGCGACCGTTTCGGCATCGTGGCGCGGCTGGAGTTCTACACGGCGGACGAACTGGCGCACATCGTGCGGCGCAGCGCCGGGTTGCTCAAGGTCGCGATGGACGAGGCCGGCGGTTTCGAGATCGCGCGCCGCTCGCGCGGCACGCCACGCATTGCCAACCGCCTGCTGCGCCGCGTGCGCGACTATGCGCAGGTGAAAGGCGATGGCCGCATCACCGAAGACATTGCGCACAAGGCGCTCGCCATGCTGGACGTCGACCCGCAGGGCTTCGACCTGATGGACCGCAAGCTGCTGGAGGCCGTGATCCACCGCTTCGACGGCGGCCCGGTCGGGCTGGACAACATCGCGGCGAGCATCGGCGAGGAGCGCGACACCATCGAGGACGTGATCGAGCCCTACCTGATCCAGCAGGGCTACCTGCAGCGCACGCCGCGCGGACGCATCGCGACGCTGGCGGCCTACCGTCATCTTGGCATCGCACCGCCCACGCGCGACGGCGACATGTTCGCGGCCTGAGCATGCACACCCACGACCTCGCCGCCTGGCGCCACGACCATCAGTTCGGCAACGCCGACGAACGCGCCGAGCGCAGCACGCGGCTCGTGATGTGGATCACCGCCGTCATGATGGTGGTGGAAATCGGTGCGGGATGGTGGTTCAACTCGATGGCGCTGCTGGCCGACGGCTGGCACATGAGTTCGCACGCGGTGGCCATCGGCCTGAGCGCGTTCGCCTATGCCGCTGCGCGCCGCTATGCGCACGACCCGCGTTTCGCCTTCGGCACCTGGAAGATCGAAGTGCTCGGCGGCTTTGCGAGCGCGCTCTTTCTGCTCGGCGTGGCGTCGCTGATGGTGGTCGGCTCGCTGGAGCGGCTCTGGTCGCCGGCGCCGATCCACTACCGCGAGGCGATCGTCGTCGGCGTGCTCGGCCTGGTCGTCAATCTGGTCTGTGCGCGCCTGCTGGGCAGGGCGCATCGCCACGAACACGACCACCACGGACACGCGCACGGTCACGGACACGCACATGGCGAAGACCTGAATCTCAAGTCCGCCTATCTGCACGTGCTGGCCGATGCGGCCACCTCGGTGCTGGCCATCATCGCGCTGCTCGGTGGCTGGCTGCAGGGGTGGGCATGGCTCGACCCGGCAATGGGCATCGTCGGTGCGGTGCTGGTGGCCGTGTGGGCCAAGGGGCTGCTCGTGCAGACCGGTCGCGTGCTGCTGGACCGCGAGATGGACCATCCGGTGGTCGAGGAGATCCGCGACGGCATCGAGCAGGGCCTGGCCGCCTCGGAGACCCGCGTGGCCGACCTGCACGTGTGGCGCGTGGGACGCGGCGCCTATGCCTGCGCGGTCACCGTGGTCACGCACTCGACGACCCTCGGTGCAAACGAGGTGCGGGCCTGCTTCTCGATGCACGAGGAGATCCGGCACTCGACGATCGAGGTCCAGCGCTGCCATCCAGGCCCCTGAAGTCGCCGACGCCCGTCATGCGGGTGTCATTCCCCTGCAATCGCGTCGTCACGGCGGGCTGCGAACCTGTGGCCCCATGCAACGCGACGATGCTTTCATCCGCGCATGGCGCGACACGGCCGGGCCCTCCAGCGACGAAGTCGACGAGGGCACGCGCCCGCGGCAGCGTTTTCGCACGCTGTGGATTTCCGACCTGCATCTCGGCACGCCAGGCTGCCAGGCGCGCGCGCTGCTCGACTTCCTGAAGCACACCGAGTGCGAGACCTTGTTCCTGGTCGGCGACATCATCGACGGCTGGCAACTCAAGCGGCACTGGTACTGGCCGCAGGCGCACAACGATGTGGTGCAGAAGCTGCTGCGCAAGGCGCGCAACGGCACGCGCGTGATCTTCATTCCCGGCAACCACGACGAGTTCGCGCGCAAGTACCTCAACCACAATTTCGGCGGCGTCGAAGTGGCCGAGGAGTGGATCCACGAGACCGCCGACGGCCGCAAGCTCTGGATCATCCACGGCGACCTGTTCGACGGCGTGATCCAGTGCGCCAAGTGGCTCGCCCACGTGGGGGACTCGCTCTATGAATTCACGCTCAAGCTGAACCGCCATCTCAACTCGATGCGCGCCCGCATGGGCCTGCCGTACTGGTCGTTGTCCGCCTACCTCAAGCAGAAGGTCAAGCGGGCTGTCAGCTACGTGGGCGATTTCGAAATGGCAGTGGCGCGCGAGGCGCGCAAGCGCGGCGTGCAGGGCGTGGTGTGCGGCCACATCCACCATGCCGAGATGCGCGATATCGACGGCATCCTGTATTGCAACGACGGCGACTGGGTCGAAAGCCTGACCGCGTTGGCCGAAGCCCCCGACGGCACGCTGGATCTGCTGCATTGGGCGCTGCACATGCCGGCCGACGCGCGTGGACTGGCACGCCAGCGAAAAAGCCCGCAGACGGCGCCTGCGGGCTTTTGATTTTGGTGGCTCTTCACGGATTCGAACCGCGGACCTGTGGATTATGATTCCATCGCTCTAACCGACTGAGCTAAAGAGCCGAGCCAAAGATTATAGCCCGGACAAGGGAATTGTCATCTTTCCGGCGATCGCCCTGACCCCGATCGGCCCCGCCATCCGTACAACCCGGGGTGAGAATCCCTTCATGTCCCCGGTTTCTTCCGACGCCTCTTCTGCCGACGGCGCCGCCATGCCCGACGATCAGCTGATGCTGGCCTATGCAGGCGGCGACAGCGCCGCGTTCGATCTGCTCTATGCCCGCCATGAGGGCGGGCTGTTCCGTTTCGTGCGCCGGCTGATGGGTGTGCGGCTTGCCGCGGAGGTGGACGAGGTCTTCCAGGAGACCTGGGAACGCATCATCAAGGCGCGGGCCAGCTTCTCGCCGCAGGGCGCGAGCTGGCGCACCTGGGCTTTCACGATCGCGCACAACCTGGCGATGGACCGTCTGCGCCAGAGCGGGCGCGAGGTGTCCTACTACGCGCACGACGAAGACGGCGACGGCCTCGAGGCCGGGGTGTTGTTCAGCCGTGGCCTGCTTCGTGCCGAAGCCACCCATCCATCCGCGGAAGAACTCGCGTTCTGGCGTGCCGGGTTTCGAGACGGTTCGCAGCCGTTTGCGCTATGGCCTGCAGAAGCTGCGGGTCTGCATGGAGCGCTACCTGGCAGCGCTGGAGCCGCGGGCATGAGCGAGGACGACCGCCCCGACCCGTTGCTGCGGCGCGCGCTCGATCACGCGCCCGACCACGGCGCGGTGCCCGACTTCCGCATCGGCAAGCGCATCCGCAAGATGGCGCGCGAGGCCGTTGCGCCGGACGCGGCGCAGGACCTGTTGCCCATGTTGCCCGACGACCGACCGTGGTGGCGCCGCCTGCTGTTCGGCAGCGCGGGCCGCGGCCAAATGCCGTGGAACGCCGCTTTTGCGACGGTGATCGTCGGTGTTCTGGTGACCGTGCTGTGGCAGCGCGAACCCGTGCCGGGTCCGCAGCTCGACCGCCAGGCTCCGGCGACGGAGAGAGCGCCAGCCGCCGCGCCCGCCGCGCCCGCTGCGCCGGCACCCGCGCCCGAGCGGCGGGCCGAAACGTCGACCGCCCGGCCGGACGAGGAGCCCCGCATCGCCTTGCCCCCCACCGTTCCCGAGGCGCCCGCGTTGCCAGGGCCGCCCACGCCGCCGTTGGTGCCGAGCCTGCCGTTCCAGCTGGAACTGCCACCACCCCCGCGGGCTCCTGCCGCGCCACCCGCCGCCGCAAAGAAAGGCGAGCAGGCCGAACGCCTCGCCGACGAGGCCGCGAACAGGCGTGCGTCGCAGGCGCGCCCGTCGGCCGTACAGCCTGTGCCGGCCGCTCCCGCAGCAGCGCCGCAGATCTCGGAAGCGGCGCCTGCCGCGGCAGCCGGGGCGCCGGGCAAGTCCGTGGCCGATGTGCCG
>SEGN01000282.1 GCA_004211245.1 Variovorax sp. | reverse complement strand
AGTTCGAACGCGAGCGCCTGCAGCGCATCGCCGGCCAGCAGCGCGCCGGCTTCGCCGAACCTGACGTGCACCGTGGGCTTGCCGCGCCGCAGGATGTCGTTGTCCATGCACGGCAGGTCGTCGTGCACCAGCGAGTAGGCGTGGATCAGTTCGGTGGCGCAGGCCGCGCGCAGGGCCGCTTGCGGGGCGCCGCCTGCCGATTCGCTCGCGGCCAGCACCAGCAGTGGCCGCAAGCGCTTGCCGCCATCGAGCACGGCATAGCGCATCGCCTCGCCGAGCTGCACCGGCGCGTCGTTGCCGACCCAGCGGGAGAGCGCCGACTCGACCTGCGCCAGCAACGGCTCGCTCCAGGCGGCAAGACGGGCCGCACCCCACGAATCCACCGTTGCCGCCGTCATTCAGGCGTCCACGCTTTCAGGCTGCCCGCGTCCAGCACCTTGATCTGGTCTTCCACTGCCTGCAGCTTGTCCCGGCAGAACTGCAGGAGCACAGCACCGCGCTGGTAGCTGCCGAGCAACTCGTCGAGCGGCAACTGGCCGGACTCGAGCGCCGACACGAGTTGTTCGAGTTCCTGCAGCCCGGCCTCGTAGCTGGCCGGCAATGGCAGGGCCGGCGAGGTCGCGGCGGGGGAAGGCACCTTTGGCATGCGGGGTTCGTGGGTCAAACGAGGCATTTTAGGGCGGGGGCGCCAACCGACCCCCGCGGGTACAATCGGGGCTCCCATTCGCCGGCCTTGTCCCGGCGTCGACTCCGGGCCGTTCCACCCTTCGAAACGGCATCTCCCGTTCCCTTTTTCTCCCTGTGGGGAGCTTGGTCAGGTCCCCCATGTCTGATTTAAGTCTTCAGCTGCAGCAGTCCGCGAGCCCTCTACACGTTTCCGCCTATTTCGACGAGGCCCTGTACGCCCGCGAAATGGCCACGCTGTTTGCAGACAGTCCGCGCTATGTGGGCCACACGCTGGCCGTGCCCGAGCCGGGCAATTTCCACACCCTGCCGCAGGAACACGAGGGGCGCGCGCTCGTCCACACGCCCAAGGGCGTGGAGTTGATCTCCAATGTCTGCCGTCACCGCCAGGCCGTGATCCTGCAGGGCCGGGGCGCGCTCGATGCCCAGACGGGCGGCAACATCGTCTGCCCGCTGCACCGCTGGACCTACGCGGCGGCCGACCCACGCGCCACCGGCACGCTGATCGGCGCGCCGCATTTCGCGCAGGACCCCTGCCTCAACCTGCACAACTATCCGCTCGAAGAGTGGAACGGCCTGTTGTTCGAAACCCGTGCGGGCGGCGCCGGGCGCAGCATCGCGGCCGACCTGGCCACGATCGGCCCGCGCATGGACCTCGACTTCACGGGCTACGCTTTCGACCGCGTCGAACTGCACGAATGCAACTACAACTGGAAGACCTTCATCGAGGTCTACCTCGAGGACTATCACGTCGGGCCGTTTCACCCGGGGCTGGGCAGCTTCGTGACCTGCGACGACCTGCGCTGGGAGTTCGGCCGCCAGTATTCGGTGCAGACGGTCGGCGTGGCCAACCGGCTGGGCCGTGCCGGCAGCCCGGTCTACCAGAAGTGGCAGGAGCAGCTGCTCAAGTACCGGGACGGCAAGCCGCCCAAGTACGGCGCGATCTGGCTCACCTGCTATCCCAACGTGATGGTCGAGTGGTATCCGCATGTTCTGACCGTGTCGACGTTGCATCCCGTCGGGCCGCAGAAGACGCTCAACATGGTCGAGTTCTTCTACCCCGAGGAGATCGTCGCGTTCGAGCGTGAGTTCGTCGAGGCGCAACAGGCGGCCTACATGGAAACCTGCGTCGAAGACGACGAGATCGCCGAGCGCATGGACGCCGGGCGCCGCGCGCTCATGCTTCGCGGCGACGACGAAAGCGGCCCGTACCAAAGCCCCATGGAAGACGGCATGCAGCATTTCCACGAGTGGTACCGGCGCGAGATGCTTTCCACCTGATGCAGGCGCTGTGGATGGTGCTGGCCGCACTGATCTTCGCCACCATGGGCGTGTGCGTGAAGATCGCGTCGGTATGGTTCAACAGTGCGGAGCTGGTTTTCTACCGCGGGCTGATCGGCATCGTTTTCCTGGCGGTCCTGGCACGCAGCCGGGGCGTTTCGCTCGCCACGCAATACCCGGGCATGCACGCATGGCGCAGCCTGATCGGCGTGGTCTCGCTCGGCGCCTGGTTCTATGCCATTGCACACCTGCCGCTGGCCACTTCGATGACGCTCAACTACATGAGCAGTGTCTGGATCGCGGTGTTCCTGATCGGCGGCGCGCTGATCGCATGGGTGCCGCTGCCCGGGCGTGACGGTCGGGTGCAGCGACCGCCCTTGCAAGGGCCGCTGGTTCTCACCGTGGTCGTCGGCTTCGCTGGCGTGGTGATGATGCTGCGGCCAACGCTCGGGGACCGCCAGGCCTTCGCCGCCCTGATCGGCCTGCTCTCGGGACTGACGGCCGCCTTTGCCTACATGCAGGTGGTGGCTCTGTCGAAGCTGGGTGAACCCGAAGCGCGCACGGTGTTCTACTTTGCGCTCGGCTCGGCGGTGGCCGGCGGCGCGGCCGCGATGTTCGGTGGTTTCTCGCCATGGCCGGGCGTCCAGGCGCTGTGGCTGCTGCCCGTGGGCGTGCTGGCCGCGCTCGGGCAGCTTTGCATGACCCGGGCCTATGCAACGGCGAAGACGGAGAGTGGCACCCTGATGGTGGCCAACCTTCAGTACTCGGGCATCGTGTTCGCTGCGATCTACAGCGTGCTGCTGTTCGGCGACAGCATCGATGCCTGGGGCTGGGCCGGCATGGCGCTGATCGTCGGCAGCGGCATCGCCGCCACCGTGCTGCGCCAGCGCGCCGTCCCCAGGGCGCCGGCCGAAGAGCATTGAAGAACATGGAAGGACAGCGAACGATGTACACGACCCTCATTTCCGTCGAACAGCTGCAGGCGCTGCAGGCCAGCGGTGCGCCGCTGATGGTGTTCGACTGCAGCTTCGATCTGACCCAGCCGCAGGCTGGCGCGCGGCAGTACGCGCAGGCGCATCTCTCCGGCGCGGTGTACGCCAATCTCGATACCGACCTCAGTGCGCCGCACGGCGCGCCCGGCAAGGACGGCACCGTGATCGCCGCGTCCGATCTGGGCCCGCCGGCATCGGGCGGCCGCCATCCGCTGCCCAGCCGCGAACGCTTTGCGGAATGGCTGTCGAGCGTGGGCTTCGACAACGACATGCAGGCCGTGGTTTACGACCGCAACGGCGCCAACTACTGCGGCCGCCTGTGGTGGATGTTGCAATGGGCCGGTCATGCGGCCGTGGCCGTGCTCGACGGCGGGCTGCAGGCCTGGCAGGCGGCCGGCGGCGAGGTCACGGGGCGCGAGGAGGCGTCGCGCTTCCAGTCCAACTTCGTGCTCGGCGAGCCGCTCGCGACGCTCGTGGTGACCGACACCGTGCTCGCTCACCTCGGCGATGCCGGCCAGACCGTGATCGACGCGCGCGCCGCACCGCGCTACCGGGGCGAGGTCGAGCCGCTCGACCCGGTGGCCGGCCATATCCCGGGCGCGCTGAACCGGCCTTTTGCCCAGAACCTCGGCGCCGACGGGCGCTTCAAGCCGGCGGCGCAGTTGCGCGAGGAATTCGATGCACTGCTCGCCGGGCGCGACCCGGCCAGCGTGGTGCACCAGTGCGGCAGCGGCGTGAGCGCCGTCCCGAACCTGCTGGCCATGCGCATCGCAGGCTACGCACCCACCGGGCTCTACGCAGGCAGCTGGAGCGAGTGGTGCAGCGACGCTTCGAGGCCGGTCGAACGGGGCTGAAAGGCCTCGCGCCGGGTCAGTCAGGGGTCAGCTTCGCAACAGATGCGAGGCACGCCGGAACCGACCCCACGCGACACACTCACACCCTCATGAGCCGACATCTTCCTGCCGCTCTTTGCGCGCCGCTGCTGGCATGCTGCGCGTTGGCCGCCGTCGCCCAGACACAGCATGCCCATGTGCACGGCCAGCTCAAGCTCGACGTCGCGGTCGACGTGCAGACGCTGACCATCGCCATCGATTCCCCGCTCGACAACCTCGTGGGCTTCGAGCGTGCGCCTCGCACCG
>SEGN01000281.1 GCA_004211245.1 Variovorax sp. | reverse complement strand
GGCATCCACACGCGCAGCAGCGAGAACAGCCGGTCCAGGTCGACCGGCTTCGCCAGGTAGTCGCTTGCGCCGGCGGCAATGCATTGTTCCTGGTCGTCCTTCATGGCCTTGGCCGTGACCGCGATCACCGGCAGCTTCTGGAAGCGCGAGTCCTGGCGCAGCCGCCGCGTCGCTTCGAGGCCGTCCATCTCCGGCATCATCACGTCCATCAGCACCAGGTCGATGTCGGGCACCTGGTGGAGCTTGTCGAGCGCCTCGATGCCGTTGCGGCCGATCTCGACCACCGCGCCACGCTGCTCCAGCGCGCTGGTCAGCGCGAAGATGTTGCGCACGTCGTCGTCCACCAGCAGGATGCGGCGACCCTCGAACACGCGGTCGCGGCCGCGCGCGGTCTTCAGCATGGTCTGGCGCTCGCTCGACAGCGACGACTCGACCTTGTGCAGGAACAGCGTCACCTCGTCCAGCAGCCGTTCGGGCGAGCGCGCGCCCTTGATGATGATCGAGCGCGAATAGCGCAGCAGCTCGGCTTCTTCGTCGCGCGTGAGGTTGCGGCCGGTGTAGACGATGACCGGCGGGAACGAGACGATCTCTTCCGTCGCCATGCGCTGCAGCAGCTCGCTGCCCTGCAGGTCGGGCAGCTTGAGGTCGGTGACCATGCAGTCGAACACGCGTGTGCGCAGCAGCGCGAGCGCTTCTTCGCCGGTGCCGACGGCGGTGATGGCGACGTCGTCGTCGGCGATCAGGCGGATCACGCTGTCGCGCTGCAGCGCATCGTCCTCCACCACCAGCACCTGCTTGACCTTCTGGCTGAGCTTTTCCTCGAGTCTGCCGAACACATTCTTGAGTTGTTCGCGCGTGGCCGGCTTGAGCGCGTACCCGATCGCACCCATGTGCATCGCGGCTTCGCTCTGGTCCTGCGCCGACACGACATGCACCGGGATGTGCCGCGTGCGCGGCTCGTCCTTGAGCTGCTGCAGCACGCCGAGGCCGGGGCTGTCGGGCAGGCGCATGTCGAGCAGGATCGCGTCGGGCACGAACTCCACCGCGAGCGCGAAGCCGTCGCGGGCGCCGTGCGCGACCAGGCAACGGTAGCCGAGCTCGTGGGCGAGGTCGAACAGGATGTGGGCGAACTGGGGCTCGTCCTCGATCACCAGCACGCGCCGCGACGCGCCGGCGGGCAATGCGCGGTCGTCCGCGAACTGCGGCACGTCGGGCGCCGGGACTTCGGGCGACGACATGGGCTTGGCCGGCGCCGGTGCAGGCGACGTCGCGGCTCTCGACGGCGCCATCGCCTGGGGACGGCGACCGGAGGTTTCGAGCGGCGTTCCGATGTCGGCCGGCAGTTCGAGCGTGAAGGTGCTGCCGCGGCCCGGTTCGCTCTGCACGACGAGCGTGCCGCCGAGCAGGCGCGTGAGATCGCGCGAGATCGAGAGGCCCAGGCCCGTGCCGCCATAGCGCCGGCTGGTGGTGCCGTCGGCCTGGCGGAAGGCTTCGAAGATCACGTCCTGCTGGTCCGGCGCGATACCGATGCCCGAATCGCTCACCGCGAAGCGCGCGCCGCCGCCGGGGGTGGCCGAGACTTGCAGGCGAACCTCCCCGCGGTCGGTGAACTTGAGCGCGTTCGACAGCAGGTTCTTCAGGATCTGCTCCGCGCGCTGGCGGTCGGTGACCAGGCGCGCCGGCGCGTCGGGCGCGATGTCGAGCCGGAACGCGAGCTTCTTGTCATTGGCCAGCGGCGTGAAGGTCATGCGCAGGCTCTCGGCCATGTTGGCCAGCGCGACCTGTTCGGGCACGACCTCGAGCTGGCCGGCCTCCACCTTGGCGATGTCGAGGATGTCGTTGATCAGCACCAGCAGGTCGTTGCCCGACGAATAGATCGACTCGGCGAACTTGACCTGCTCGGCCGTGAGGTTGCCCTGCGCGTTGTCGCCGAGCAGCCGCGAGAGGATCAGCGCGCTGTTCAGCGGGGTGCGCAATTCGTGCGACATGTTGGCCAGGAACTCCGACTTGTAGCGGCTGGCGCGCTGCAGTTCCTCGGCCCGCTCCTCGAGATCGAGCTGCACGCGCTTGAGCGCCATGTTGCGCTGGTCGAGCGCCTCGGTGCGCTCCGACAGCTGGCTGTTGGTCTGCTCCAGTTCGGCCTGCTGGTTCTCCAGCGTGGCTTGCGACTGGCGCAGCACGCGCGACTGTTCCTCGAGCTCCTCGTTGGCGGTGCGCAGTTCTTCCTGTTGCACCTGCAGCTCTTCGTTGAGTTGCTGGGTTTCGGCCAGCGCGTCCTGCAGTTGCTCGCGGTACCGCGCGGCCGACATGGCGGCCCCGATGCTCGGCGCCACGGCCTCCAGCAACGCGCTGGCACGCTCGTTCGGCTTGTGCATCAGGCCGAGTTCGACCACGCCGTTGACCTGGCCCTCGTGCGTCACCGGCAGCAGCAGGGCGGCGCGGGGTGCGGTTTCGCCGAGGCCCGAATTGACCTTGAGGTAGTCGGCCGTGACCGGCTCGACCAGCATGGTGCGGCGCTCGCTCGCTGCCTGGCCCAGCAGGCTCTCGGTGGCCGAGAACACCTGCGGACTGGCTTCGGCCGCTGCCGAGAAGCCATAGCTTGCCGCGCGGCGCAGGCGTCCCTGCGCATCGCGCACATAGAGGGCGCCCACGCCACTGCCGATCTGGCGGCCGAAAAAGGCCAGCGCCTTGCGGCCCAGTTCCTGCGCGCTGAGTTGCCCCACGAGATCGGCCGCGAGTTCGGTTTGTGCGCTGCGCAGCCAGGCCTGGTGCTGCAACACTTCGGCGTGCGCCGTCTGCTCGGCCAGCGCCACCTGGTAGCTGTCCGACAGCTGGGTGAGCTGACGGCGACCGAAGTAGGCCAGCAGCGCGGTCAGGACGATCGTGAACAGCACATAGGCGCCGACGACGAGCAGGCTGGTCTGGTTGGCCTCCTTGTTGCGCTGGAAGCGCAGCACCTGCTCGGTGTTGATGAAGGAGGTGTATTCGGCACGCATCGAGTCGCTGAGCGCCTTGCCGCGGCCGCCGGTCACGGCATCGGCGATGGGCTGGCCGCTTCGACGCAGCGCGATCAGTTCGGCGGCATAGCTGTTCCAGCTGCTCTGCAGCGCGACGATGCGGTCGACACGCGCGACCTGCGAGGGGTTGTCGGCCACACGGGCGCGCAGCGCCGACAGCTCGGCGCCAATGCGCGACTGCGCAGCTTCGTAGGGGTCGAGAAAGCGCTGCTCGCCGGTGATGAGGTAACCGCGCATGCCCGATTCCAGGTCGACGCTCAGACGCTGCGCCTCGGTGGCATTGCGCGTGACCTGGTCGGTGTGCTCGACCCAGCCGATGACCGACAGCAGATAGAAGATCAGCGCCACGAACACCACCACGCCGAGCAGGCCGGCAGCAAGTGGCAACTTGACGTTGCGGCTCAGCACGCGCTGAAAGGCTTTGGTGTCGATCGCGGTCTGGCTTTTCATGGTGGCGGCGGAATGGGCAAAACCGGTCGAGTCTGCCCGAGACCATCGACGCCGGCTGTCGGAGAACGCCGCGCCTTGCGCGCGCAGTGCCGGTCAGGCGGCCAGGTGCGCCTCGATGAGCGTGGCCACGCGTTCGGGCTGGTCGTGGTGGAGCATGTGGCCGGCGTCCTCGACACGCGCCACCCGCGCGTCGCGCACCGACTGCAGGCGCTCGTGGTACTGATCGAGCGTGTAGCGGCCCTTCCACCAGCCGGCGAGACTGTCGTCCGAAGCCTCGACCGCGAGCAGCGGCGCACTGATGCGCCGGTACAGCGCCAGCACTTCGTCGAGCCGGTAGATCTGCGCGCTGCTGATCTTGTGTCCCGCCTCGCCGAGGATTTCCCAGAGTCCGTCCGCCCGTTGCCGGGCCCAGTGCCCGGCAAGCCATTGCGCCTTGTCGGCCGCGAGGCGGGGGTTGGTTTTCATCAACCGGCGTGCCACGCCGTCGATCGCCGGGTAGGCCTTCAGGTCCAGTTCGCCACGGTGCAGGCGCTTGAGCTCGTCGATCCACTTGCCGTAGCGCGCCGGCGCCTCTTCGGCGTCGGCCGGCGGCATGCCGAAGCCCTCGAGATTGACCAGCCGCCGGATGCGCTGTGGCCGCACGCCGGC
>SEGN01000280.1 GCA_004211245.1 Variovorax sp. | reverse complement strand
CCGCAGCCGGTGAACGGCTGCTCGATCACGCCCGAGTACGCGCGGCTCGACTTCCACATGACCGACCCGCTCGACAAGGAGGTGCTGACGGCCGGCCTGGCGCAACTGGTCGGCGCGGCTCATCCGCTCGTGGTGGGCGCGATCAGCGACGCCGAACTGGACGCCAACCCCGCCCTGGTCAAGAGCATGAGCGTGCAGCCCCCGCGCGGCAGCGGCACGGTGCGCACGATCCGCATCGGCGGCGAAGCGCAGGTCGACTTCCAGCCTTGTGGCGGCACGCACGTGGCCAACACGGCCGAGATCGGCGCCGTGGTGGTGACGAAAATCGAAAAGAAGAGCGCCAGCAGCCGGCGCGTCGTGCTCGGCTGGGCCGGAACTTGAAGAGCCGGCGGATGCTCCGACCCTGCGCATGAACCCGTTTCGCCCCCTTCTCGCCCTGTTCGTGACGGCAGCCGCCGCGCTGGCCCTGCCGGCAACCGCCCAGTTGGCGCCGAAGGCCGGCGCCGTGGTGACCACCCCGCACGTGCGCGCGGAACTGATCGCCCATGCGCCCGACGGCGTGTCGCCGGGCGCACCGGTCCTGGTCGGCTTGCAGATCGCGCACCAGCCCGAGTGGCACACCTACTGGAAGAACGCGGGCGATTCCGGGCTGCCGACGGAGCTCGCCTTCACCCTGCCGGCAGGCATCACTGCCGGCGACATCGCCTGGCCGGTGCCGCAAAAGATCCCGGTCGGCACGCTGGCCAACTATGGCTACGAGGGCACCGTGCTGTTGCCCGTGCCGTTGACCGTTGCGCCGGATTTCCGCGCGCCCGTGTCGCTGACCGGCGCGGCCGGCGCCGAAATCAGGCTCAAGGCCTCCTGGCTGGTGTGCCGCAAGGAATGCATCCCTGAAGAGGGCGAATTCGCGCTCACGCTGCCACTGCAGGGTTCGACCGCACTGCACAAGGCGGCCTTCGACGCGGCCCGGGCCGCCGAACCGGTGGCGCTCGGCCAACCGGGCTCGGTCGAAGTCGCGGGCGGGACGCTCAAGGTGCGGCTCGAAGGTCTGCCCGACGCCGCACGGGGCAAGACGCTCGGCTTCTTCCCCGAGACCGGCGAGGTGATTCACACCGCCGCGGTGTCGGGCAGGGACTGGACGCAGGCGTGGGACGGCAACGCCTGGACGGCGACAGTGCCCTTGTCCGACCAGCGCAGCGCGAGCCCCTCGACGATGCCGGTCGTTGTGGCGCTCGCCGCCGCGGATCGCATCGCCGGTCAGCCGGTCGCATGGCGCGCCGAGGCGCCGGTCAGCGGCAGCTGGCCGGCGCAGGCGGCGCGCGCCGAAGTGTCGCCGGCGCTGCAGGCGGCGCTCACCGCCAACGCCGCGGCCGGCAGCGCGCCGGCAGCCGCGATCGGCACCAGCTTCTGGATGGCGCTCGTCGGCGCGCTCGTCGGCGGACTGCTGCTCAATTTGATGCCCTGCGTGTTCCCGGTGCTCGCCATCAAGGTGCTGGGGTTCGCGCGGCAGGCGGGCGACCGCAGCGCGCACCGCACCGCCGGGCTGGCCTACACGGCCGGCGTGATGGTGTCGGTGCTGGCGCTCGGCGGCGCGATGCTGGCACTGCGCGCCGCCGGCTCGCAGCTGGGCTGGGGCTTCCAGCTCCAGTCGCCTGCGGTGGTGGCGGCGCTGGCCGCGTTGTTCACGCTGATCGGGCTGAACCTGGCCGGCGTGTTCGAGTTCGGCCTGATGGCGCCGTCGAGCGTCTGCACCGTCGAGGCGCGGCACCCGGTCGTCAACGATTTCCTGTCGGGCGTGCTGGCGGTGGTGATCGCGTCGCCCTGCAGTGCGCCGTTCATGGGTGCGTCGCTGGGACTGGCGATTGCGCTGCCGGCCGCCCAGGCGCTGCTGCTGTTCGCGGCACTCGGCCTCGGCCTGGCGCTGCCCTACCTGGCCGCGGCCTTCGTGCCCGCGGTGGCACGGCTGCTGCCGCAGCCCGGGCCCTGGATGCAGACGCTGCGCCGCCTGCTCGCCTTCCCGATGTTCGCAACGGTCGCCTGGCTGGTCTGGGTGCTGGGGCAGCAAAGCGGCATCGACGGCGCCGGCACATTGCTCGCGCTGCTGGTGTGCCTGGCGGCGGTGGTCTGGGCGCTCACGCTGGCCGGCCGCACCCGGATCGTGGTCGCCTCCCTCCTGGTCGCCGTCAGCGCGGCGCTGACCTTCGCGATCGGCCGCAACGTGTTGCAGACCGTGGAGCCCGCGCCGCTCGCCTCCTCGGCGCGTTGGCAGAAATGGTCGGCCGAGCGCGTGAGCGAACTGCACGGCGGCGGTCGGCCGGTGTTCATCGATTTCACCGCCGCCTGGTGCGTGACCTGCCAGTACAACAAGAAAAGCACACTGGCGGACACCACCCTGCTTGCCGAATTCGACCAGAAGAAGGTCGCCCTGCTGCGCGCCGACTGGACACGGCGCGACCCGGCCATCACCGCCGCGCTGGCCGCGCTGGGGCGCAACGGCGTGCCGGTGTACGTGCTGCAGGCGCCGGGCCAGCCGCCGGTGGTGCTGACCGAAATCCTCGGCCGCGACGAGCTGCGCGCGGCCCTGGCAAAGCTGTAGGAAAAAAAGGCGTCGTGCCAATACCCCGGGCTGCGACGGGTTGTCACAAGCACCTTCGAAAAGCGTTCTAAGCTGTCGCCGTCGTTCAACTTGTTCACCGGAGATCTGCCGACATGCCATCCTTGCCATCGTCCGCCTCCTCGCGTTCGCTGAACGCCGCACGCCAGGCCCGCGCCGCACTCAACCGTGCCTCGCGCCGCGCCGTGATGGCCGCCGCCGTCGCCCTCGGTGCCAGCTTTCTGATGGGCACCACCGCCCACGCAGCGCCCGCCGTCGGCCAGAAGGCGCCGGATTTCGTGGCCGTCGACACCAGCGGAAAGCAACATCGCCTTTCGGATTTCGCCGGCAAGTTCGTGGTGCTCGAATGGACGAACCCGGGTTGCCCCTTCGTGCGCAAGCATTACGGCAGCGGCAACATGCCCGCCACGCAAAAGGCCGCGACCGCCAAGGGCGCCGTGTGGCTCGCCGTCAACTCCACCGAGCGCGCAGCGAGCGACTACCTGAAGCCCGCCGCGCTGGCCGGCTGGATGAAGGAGCAGGGCGCCGCGCCGACCGCCACGCTGATGGACGAGGACGGCGTGATCGGTCAGGCCTACGGTGCCCGCACCACGCCGCACATGTTCATCATCGATCCGAACGGCGTGCTGGTCTATGCAGGCGGCATCGACAGCATCCCGTCGGCCCGGCCGGACGACATCAAGACCGCGACCAACTACGTGAGCCAGGCGCTCGGCGAGGTGTACGGCGGCAAGCCGGTCTCGGCGGCGTCGACCAAAGCGTACGGCTGCTCGGTGAAATACAAGACCTGATCCGGAACGCCTGCGCGGCGCGTTGCGGTGCCGGGGCCCCTGCGACAATGGCCCGATGCCCTTCGCCCCTCTGCAAAACGACACCTTCCTGCGCGCCTGCTGGCGCGAAGCGACCGATCACACGCCCGTCTGGCTGATGCGCCAGGCCGGGCGCTACCTTCCTGAGTACCTGGCCACGCGCAGCAAGGCGGGCAGCTTCATGGGGCTGGCCACCAACGTCGACTACGCGACCGAGGTGACGTTGCAGCCGCTGGAGCGCTTTCCGCTCGATGCGGCGATCCTGTTCTCCGACATCCTCACCGTTCCCGACGCCATGGGCCTCGGGCTGTCGTTCGAGGCGGGCGAGGGCCCGCGCTTCGCCCGTCCGGTGCGGGACGAGGCCTCGATCCTGGCGCTCGAGGCGCCCGAGCTGGACAAGCTGCGCTATGTGTTCGACGCGGTCACTTCGATCCGCCGGGCGCTGGACGGCCGCGTGCCGCTGATCGGCTTTTCGGGCAGCCCCTGGACGCTGGCGTGCTACATGGTGGAGGGTGCGGGCTCGAGCGACTACCGCCTGGTCAAGACGCTGCTGTACAGCCGGCCCGACCTGATGCATCGCCTGCTGGCCGTGAATGCCGATGCGGTCGCGGCCTATCTCAATGCGCAGATCGACGCCGGCGCACAGGCGGTGATGGTGTTCGACAGCTGGGGCGGGGTGCTGGCCGATGGGGCGTTCC
>SEGN01000279.1 GCA_004211245.1 Variovorax sp. | reverse complement strand
CTTTTTGGCCGGAGCCTTCTTTGCAGTTGCCATGATTGATTTCCTTTTTTTGGATTGGAGATTTACCAATGAAAAACCGCGTCTCCACTGGCACTGCGGATGCTAAAGGAGAAAAAACGTGTTTCCAAGGGAAAAAGAGACTTTTTCATTGGGCGCTGTTGTTTTTTCAGAGGGGAGATCGACCTCGTTTCAAGAGCGCCGCACGGGCCATGTCGCAAGCACGACACCGAGCAACGCCATGCCGAAGGCCATAAGCTGCAGCGACGAGAGGTTTTCGCCGAGCACCAGCACGCCCACGAGCGCCGCACTGACCGGCAGCATCACGGTGAAAACGCCCGCCTGCGCAGCGGGCACGTGCTTCAACCCGGTCATCCAGAGCCACACCGTCCAGATGCTCGCGGCCATCGCGTAGACCACCAGCAGCAACCAGATGCCAGCGCGCACGGCACCGAAATCGAAGGACAGTGCGAACCAGATGCCGAAAGGTGTCGAGAGCGCGAAGCCCCAGAGATTGATGAGCGACGAGATGCGCTTCGGCCCGAGACGGCCGGTGAGCGACTTGCCGATCACCGCGTAGGCGGCCTCGCACAGTACGGCGCAAAACACCAGGAGGTTGCCGAGCCACGGCGTGGCGGATCGCGCGACGCCCGGGGCCGACGCATGGGCCGGCGTGAGCGCCAGCAGGCCGATGCCTGCCGCGGCACACGCGATCGCCAGTGCGATGCGCACGGTGATGCGCTCGCGCAGGAACAGCCAGCTCGCGACCGCGACCACGGCCGGAATGGACGCCATGATCACGCCGGCCGAGACCGCGCTCGTCAGGCTCACGCCGAACAGCATGCAGATCGAGAACATGAAGTTGCCGAGGAAGGACTCGAGGAACACGAGTCCGCGTGTGCGGCGCGTCATCGGTGGCTCGTCCGCCGGCGCACGCAGCCAGTGCGGCATGGCGAGCGCTGCGATCCCGAATCGCAGCCAGGCCAGCAACAGCACCGGAAACGCAGCGACCAGTGGTTTCGAAAGGGCGACATAGCCGCCGACCAGCGACATGCTGAGGGCGAGACAACCGTAGGCCAGCATGCGCTGGGTCGTGGTGCGTGCGGGGTTCAATAGACTGCGAGCCGTTCAAGCAAATGAGATTCGATGATGCCGCACTCCCGCAGCACACCTCGCCACGTGTTCGTCTACGGCACCCTGCGCGCCGGTGGAAGCAACGACATCGCGCGATTCCGGCCACGACCCGAGCGCGTGGGCGACGCCGTGGTGGCCGGCACGCTGTATGACCTGGGTGCGTATCCCGGCGCGGTGCTGGGCGGCGACGACGTCTTGCACGGCGAGGTCTATCGCATCACGCAGGAGGTGGAAGCGGCGCTGGATCGACTCGAGGAGGTGGCCGACGACGGCACCGGTGAATACATCAAGCGCGAGTGCGAAGTTGTGGTGGGCGGTGAATCGGTCGAGTGCCTCGTGTACGAAATCCAGCCGGCACGTGTCTCCGAAAGTCGGACGATTGCCAGCGGCGACTGGTTTCGGCGCGATTTTCATGGCTGAGAATCTTGTTCCGTATCATGAAAAATGGAAGTGCTGCGCCGCAATAATTTTTCTCAATACAAGAAAAATAATTTCGCATTGAGAAAATATTACGCAAGTTGTTGATTTCATTGGTGCAAAAATATGTCTTCTATAAGACATAAGACTTCCGCGGGTGGCTAAAGTAGAGCCCAAGGCCGCAGCGCCGAATCCTCAACCAACTCCGGAGTGACCATGCCCCAATCCATCACCGAACAACTCAGCCGCGAACAGCAGATCGCCGCCCTCGAAAAGGACTGGGCCACCAACCCGCGCTGGAAGGGTGTCAAGCGCGGCTACAGCGCTGCCGATGTGGTGCGCCTGCGCGGTTCGTTGCCGATCGAGCACACGCTGGCCAAGCGCGGCGCCGAGAAGCTCTGGGACAAGATCAACGGCGGCGCCAAGAAGGGCTACGTCAACGCCTTCGGCGCCATCAGTGCCGGCCAGGCCATGCAACAGGCCAAGGCCGGCCTGGAAGCCGTGTACCTGTCGGGCTGGCAAGTCGCCGCCGACGGCAACACATCCGAAACCATGTACCCGGACCAGTCGCTCTATGCCTACGACTCGGTGCCGACGATGGTTCGCCGCATCAACAACACCTTCAAGCGCGCCGATGAAATCCAGTGGGGCCGTGGCATCAACCCGGGCGACAAGGAGTTCATCGACTACTTCCTGCCGATCGTGGCCGATGCAGAAGCCGGCTTCGGCGGCGTGCTGAACGCGTTCGAGCTGATGAAGAACATGATCCAGTCGGGCGCGGCCGGCGTGCATTTCGAAGACCAACTGGCCGCCGTCAAGAAGTGCGGCCACATGGGCGGCAAGGTGCTGGTGCCGACGCAGGAAGCCTGCGAGAAGCTGATCTCGGCGCGTTTCGCTGCCGACGTCATGGGCGTCTCGACCATCGTGCTGGCCCGCACCGATGCCGAAGCAGCGAACCTGATCACCAGCGACCACGACGCCAACGACAAGCCATTCCTCACCGGCGAGCGCACGCAGGAGGGCTTCTACCGCGTCAAGAACGGTCTGGAGCAGGCCATCAGCCGCGGCGTCGCCTACGCGCCGTATGCGGACCTCGTGTGGTGCGAAACCGGCGTGCCGGACATCGGCTTCGCCCGCGAATTCGCGCAGGCCGTGCACGCCGCCTGCCCGGGCAAGTTGCTGTCGTACAACTGCTCGCCGTCCTTCAACTGGAAGAAGAACCTGGACGACAAGCAGATCGCCTCGTTCCAGGAAGACCTCTCGGCGCTGGGCTACAAGTACCAGTTCATCACGCTGGCCGGCATCCACATCAACTGGTTCAACACCTTCCAGTTCGCCCACGCCTACGCCAACGGCGAAGGCATGAAGCACTACGTGAACATGGTGCAGGAGCCCGAATTCGCGGCGCGCGACAAGGGCTACACCTTCGTGTCGCACCAGCAGGAAGTCGGCGCCGGCTACTTCGACGACGTGACCACCGTGATTCAAGGCGGTTCGTCCAGCGTGAAGGCGCTGACCGGCTCGACCGAGGAAGAGCAGTTCCACTGATCCCGTTCGCTGTCACTTTCAGCCCGGCTGCGTGCCGGGCTTTTTTTGTGCTGCACGGATAGAATGGCCGGCTCCATCCGCAACAAGAGCGAGAAAGGCACCTTGGTTATGACACCGCGAACTACGGCCACCGCCATCAGCGGCTTCTTCCCGCAGGGAAGCAGCCGGTAGCCCGCGCACGCTGGTCGCCCAGCCCTTCAGACCATTGCAAAGCGCGGTTCCCACCGCGCTTTTTGTTTTTCGCTTCGAGGTTTCTCTCCATGATCCAGATCACGCTCCCCGACAACTCGCAGCGCGAGTTCCCCGGCCCCGTTTCGGTGGCTGAAGTGGCCCAGTCCATCGGCCCGGGCCTGGCCAAGATGACGTTGGCCGGCAAGGTCGACGGCCGGCTGGTCGATGCCAGCGACGTCATCGAGCACAGTGCGCGGCTGCAGATCATCACGCCGCGCGACGAAGAGGGACTGGAGATCATCCGCCACTCGACGGCCCACCTGGTCGGCCACGCGGTCAAGCAGCTCTTTCCGACGGCCAAGATGGTCATCGGCCCGGTGATCGACGAAGGCTTCTACTACGACATCTCGTACGAGCGCCCGTTCACGCCAGAGGACATGGCGGCCATCGAAGCGCGCATGCGCGAGCTGATCGCGCAGGACTACGACGTGGTCAAGAAGATGACGCCGCGCGCCGAGGTCATCGAGGTCTTCAAGGCGCGTGGAGAAGACTACAAGTTGCGCCTGGTCGAAGAGATGCCGGACGAGCAGGCGATGGGCCTTTACTACCACCAGGAATACGTCGACATGTGCCGCGGCCCGCACGTGCCGAACACGCGGTTCCTGAAGGTCTTCAAGCTCACGAAGCTGGCCGGTGCCTACTGGCGCGGCGACGCCAAGAACGAGCAACTGCAGCGCATCTACGGCACGGCCTGGGCCGACAAGAAGCAGCTCGACCAGTACATCCAGCGCATCGAGGAAGCCGAGAAGCGCGACCACCGCAAGCTGGGACGTGAGCTGGACCTGTACCACATCGACGAAGTGGCGCC
>SEGN01000278.1 GCA_004211245.1 Variovorax sp. | reverse complement strand
GTATCCCGAGAGCCAGCCCGGCAAGATCGACGAGGCCGCCGAAGCCCATGTGGCGAAGCTGAAGCAACTGGTCGATGCCTGCCGCACGCTGCGTGGCGAGATGAACGTGTCGCCGGCCGTGCGCCTGCCGCTCTACGCGGTGGCCGACGGCGAGGCCGACAAGGCGTTCCTGCTTTCTGCGGCGCCGGTGCTTCAGGCGCTCGCCAAGCTCAAGGAAGTGAAGCTCTTCGACGACGAAGCAGCCTGGTCCACGGCGGCGGAGGCCGCCCCGGTGGCGGTCGCCGGTGCGGTGCGCTTCTGCCTGCACATGGAAATCGACAAGGCGGCGGAGAGAGCGCGCATCGGCAAGGAGACGGCGCGCATCGAAGGCGAGATCGCCAAGGTGCACGGCAAGCTCGGCAACGAGGCCTTTGTCGCCAAGGCGCCGGCTGCCGTCATCGAGCAGGAGCGCAAGCGCCTCGCGGACTTCAGCGAGACGCTGGCCCGGCTGCAGGACCAGCTTCAGCGCCTCGGCTGACAGGGTCATTCGGCCGGGCGGCGTAATATCTTTGAGTTACTTACTTCTTCGACGATCCGACCCATGTCCCCAACGAGCTCCATTCGCAAGGCCGTGTTCCCCGTGGCGGGATTCGGCACCCGCTTCCTGCCTGCGACCAAGGCGCAGCCCAAGGAAATGCTGCCGGTGGTCGACAAGCCGCTGATCCAGTACGCGGTCGAAGAGGCGTACGCCGCCGGCATTCGCGACATGATCTTCGTGACCGGACGCAACAAGCGCGCGATCGAAGACCACTACGACACGGCCTACGAGCTCGAGAGCCAGCTCGAGGCCAGCGGCAAGACCGCCCTGCTGAACATCGCGCGCTCGGTGATGCCCGACGACATGACCTGCTCGTACGTGCGCCAGCCGCGCATGCTGGGCCTGGGCCATGCGGTGCTCTGCGCCGAGCATCTGGTGGGAGACGAGCCTTTCGCCGTATTGCTGGCCGACGACCTGATGGTCGGCCCCGATGGCGGCGAGCCGGTGCTCGCCCAAATGACCCGCGCCTTCGACAGGCTGCAGGGGTCGCTGCTGGCGGTGCAGGAAGTCCCGCTGGCCCAGGTCAAGCGATATGGCATCGTGGCGGGCGAAGCGATCGAGCCCGGGCTCACCAAGGTCAGCCACATGGTCGAGAAGCCGAACCCCGAGAACGCGCCGTCGCGCCTGGGCGTGGCAGGCCGATACATCCTTACGCCGGCGGTGTTCGCCGAGATCCGGAACCAGCCCAGTGGCGCGGGCGGCGAGATCCAGCTCACCGACGGCATCGCCTCGCTGCTGAAGAAGGAATCGGTCTACGCCTATGCCTACAAGGGCACGCGCTACGACTGCGGCAGCAAGGAAGGCTTTCTGCAGGCTTCGGTGGAACTCGCCTTGGCCCACCCCGAAGTGGGCGCCGAGTTCCGCGCCTACCTCAAGAGCCTGGCGCTTTGATCGTCCTGGCGACGAAGCGCGCCAGTTCGTCGTCGCCGATCGGTGTGAGCGGCAGCTGAAAGGCTTCTTTCAGCCGCGCGACGAGGGCCTGCGCCCAGAGTGCGTTCCACACCAGTCCGGCGTGGTGATCCTCGAGCAGGGCATTGTCCGGCGCATCGCCGGCCGTGTTGGTCACCTGCAGCACTGTGCCGATGGCAACCGACTTGTAGTCCGGTTCGCCGTTCGCGCCCCGGGCGCCCCAATGCCGCTCGAACCAGGCCGCATCGTCGAAGAACGCTCGGCGCGGGTCGGTGGCCGCGAGCCGGCGCAGCGCATCGTTGAAGCTCGCCAATGACATCCTGAGGTTGGCGGTTTCACGCGCCGAACGGTACAGGCCGAACTGCGCCGGGTCGTCCGCCTCGTTGACCACGCCGACCACCAGCACGCGCGTCTTGGGGTGGTGCGAATGGATCAGCCGGATCGTTGCCTCGATCTGGCTCACGCAATACGCCGTGACCGCGGCCAACTCCGGCGCGGCAGGGTTGGCCGCCTGAAGATCGAGCAGCGCGGCCCAGTCGTTGTGGCCCATGCGCAGCACCACCACACCGTTTCGCCAGCGCGCCGGATCCTTGTCCATGAGCTCCACGAGCCGTGGCGCCTGGCGGAAGCGCTGGCCCATGCGGTCGCCCATGAGGTTCTTGCAGGCCCCGCCCGAATTGGCGAAGTTGTAGAGATAGTCCTGCTTCTTCGGCGCCCGCCCTGCCGGCAGGCCGATCAGTTCGCGCGCCCAGGCCACGTTGCCCGGGCGGCCCCACGTCACCCAGGGCCCGAGGTCGAGCTCGGTGTCGCGCAACCGGGCCAGCACCTCGGTCCACTGGAAGGTCTGGGCGCGCCGGGCGCCACCGCGGTCGGGAGAGCCGGGCGGGAAACCGATGCCGTCCTGATACGAATGACTGATGGAGTCGCCCAGCACCGCGATCGGCATCGACCCGGGCGGCCCTGCCCGCGTGGCTGTGCCGTCGGGCAGGCCGTCATCCCACAGCGCCAGTGTGCCCAGCATCGCCATGCAGGCAACGGCAGCGATCAGCGCGCCGAAACGAACGGCCCGGCGGCGCACCGCATTCAGCGCCGGCGCAGCACGTGGATGAAGTCGGTGCCGAGCGTCTGCTGCTCGACCAGGTCGTTGCCGGTCTGGCGGGCGAAAGCCTGGAAGTCGCGCACCGAGCCGGCGTCGGTCGACACCACCTTGAGCAACTGCCCGCTGGCCAGCTCGTTGAGCGCCTTCTTGGCCTTGAGGATCGGCAGCGGGCAGTTGAGGCCGCGGGTGTCGAGCTCTTGATGGACTTGCATGGGAATCCTTGGGGACGAGGTCCGATTCTAGGAGGCGAGGCCGCGGCGGCGCTCCTCGTTTTCAGCCGCCGTGAAGAACACCGGCTCATGGCCGCGCGTGCGCAGCCAGTCGGCCAGTGCATAGCCCGTGCCGGCCGGCCAGCAGCGCAGTGCCGGCAGGTCGTAGAGCTTGTAGTCGACCAGTTCGGGCGACAGCTGCACGTCGCCCTCGGCCACCACGTGGTAGGCGATGATGACCTGGTTCATGCGCAGGAATTCGTAGGCACCGACCAGGTTGACCTCGCTGACGTCGAGGTTCGTTTCTTCTTTCACCTCGCGCGCGATGCCTTCCTGCGGCGATTCACCGGCCTCCATGAAGCCGGTGATCAGCGCGTACATCTTGCCGGGCCAGGCCGCATTGCGCGCCAGCAGTACCTGGCCGCGGTACTCGACGATCGCGGCGAGCACCGGCGTCGGGTTGTTCCAGTGCGTGTGGCCGCAGGCCGCGCAGCGCAGCCGCGCCTTGAGGCCGCCGTCCTCCATCGACTCGATCCATTCGAGCGGTGTGGCGCAGACCTGGCAGAACTTGGGATCGGGCATGTGGGTAGTCCGGAAAAGATCAGGCGGGAAAGACGCCGGTCGACAGGTAGCGGTCGCCGCGGTCGCAGACGATGAACACGATGGTGGCGTTCTCCACCGTCTTGGCGATCTCCAGCGCGACCCAGAGCGCGCCGGCGGCCGAGATGCCGCCGAAGATGCCCTCCTCGCGCGCCAGCCGGCGGCACATCTCCTCGGCATTGTCCTGGCTCACGTTGACGACCTGGTCGACACGGCTCGGGTCGTAGATCTTCGGAAGGTAGGCCTCGGGCCACTTGCGGATGCCGGGAATGCGCGAACCATCGTCCGGCTGCGCCCCGACGATCTGCACCGCCGGGTTCTTTTCCTTGAGGTAGCGCGAGACGCCGGTGATGGTGCCGGTGGTGCCCATCGCGCTCACGAAGTGCGTGATGCGGCCCTGGGTGTCGTCCCAGATCTCGGGGCCGGTGGTCTCGTAGTGGATGCGCGGGTTGTCCGGGTTGGCGAACTGGTCGAGCACGCGGCCCTTGCCCTGGGCCACCATCTGGTCGGCCAGGTCGCGCGCGTACTCCATGCCGCCGCTCTTGGGCGTGAGCACGAGCTCGGCACCGAAGGCCTTCATGGTCTGGGCACGCTCGATCGACAGGTCCTCCGGCATGATCAGCACCATGCGGTAGCCCTTGATGGCCGCGGCCATCGCGAGCGCGATGCCGGTGTTGCCGGAGGTGGCCTCGATCAGCGTGTCGCCGGGCTTGATCTCGCCGCGTTCCTCGGCCCGCTTGAT
>SEGN01000277.1 GCA_004211245.1 Variovorax sp. | reverse complement strand
AGCCTGCGCGAGCACGCGCTGTCCGACCAGCAGTGGCGCGTGTTGCGGGTGCTGGGCGAGCATGGCGCGGTCGACATCGGCTGTGTGGCGCGCGAGGCGTACATCCTCGGTCCCAGCCTCACCGGCGTGCTGGCGCGCATGGAGCGCGACGGGCTGGTGCAGCGCACGCGCGACTCGGCCGATCAGCGCCGCACCGTGATCGCGGCCACGGCCCAGGGCCGCAGGCTGGTCAAGCGCCTGTCCACCACCATCGAGGCGCACTACGTCTGGCTCGAGAAGTCGATGGGCAAGGCCAAGCTGGCGCAGCTCTACGGGCTGCTCGACGAGTTGATCGCACTGGAGCAACCCGAATGAGCTTCCTGCCCACCGGCACCGTCTATGGCGTGCTGCTCAACTTTCGTGCGGAGGTCGAGGCGCTGGCGCCGCAGATGAACCAGCCGCCCTACAAGGCGCCGCCGAAGGCGCCCGTGCTCTATGTCAAGACCGCCAACACCTGGAGCCCGCACGGCAGCACCATCACGCTGCCGCGCGGTGTGGCGGAGGTCGAGGTCGGTGCCACCATCGGCATGGTGATCGGCACCGGTGGCAAGGTCGAAGGCCACGTGCTGATGAACGATCTCTCGCTGCCGCACGCCAGCTTCTTCCGGCCGCCGGTCCGGTTCAAGTGCATCGACGGCTTCCTGGGCATCGGCCCCTCGTTGCGGGTCGGCGGCGAGCCGGCTGGCTTCTCGCTCGAAGTGCGAATCAACGGCGAGACGCGCCATGCCGCCGACTTTTCGCAATTGGTGCGCGACGCGTCGCAACTGCTGGCGGACGTCGGCGAGTTCATGACGCTCGCACACGGCGACGTGCTGATGCTCGGCTGCAACGCCGGCCGGCCACTGGCGAAGGCGGGTGACCGCATCGAGATCGTCGCGCCGGGGTTCGACACGCTGGCGAACACGCTGGCGGGAGAGGCTGCATGAAACACGCCCGCGTCGTCTTCGAAGGCCGCGAACACACCGCGACCGAACGCGACGGCCAACTGTTGCTGGCAGACGGCCGCCTTGTCGGTCCGGATGCCGTGCGCTGGCTGCCCCCTTTGGCGCCCACACCGCGGCCGCGCACCATCCTCGCGCTCGGGCTCAACTACGCCGACCATGCGAAGGAACTCGAATTCAAGGCACCGGATGAGCCGCTGGTCTTCGTCAAGGGCGAGAGCACGCTGATCGGCCATCGCGAGCACACCGTGCGCCCCGCCGGCGTTCAGTTCATGCACTACGAATGCGAACTGGTCATCGTCGTCGGAAAGACCGCGAAGAACGTGCGGCGCGACGACGCGTACGACTTCATCGGCGGCTACACGGTGGCCAACGACTACGCGATCCGCGACTACCTCGAGAACTGGTACCGCCCGAACCTGCGCGTGAAGAACCGCGACACCTGCACGCCGATCGGCCCGTGGCTGGTGGACGCGAAGGACGTGCCCGACCCGATGAACCTCGCGCTGCAGACCACCGTCAATGGCCGCGTCACGCAGTCGGGCAACACGCGCGACATGATCTTCGATGCACCGTTTCTCATCGAGTACTTCAGCCGCTTCATGACGCTGCAACCCGGCGACCTGATCCTCACCGGCACGCCCGACGGCGTGGTCGATTGCCAGCCGGGCGACATCGTCGTCACCGAGATCGCGCAGGTCGGCGCGCTCGTCAACACAATCCAGGAACCTGCATGAGAGTCGATCACCTGATCAACGGCCAATCGGTGGCCGGCACCGACTACTTCGAGACCGTGAACCCGGCCACGCAGGAGGTGCTGGCCGAGGTCGCTTCCGGCGGCGAAGCCGAAGTGAACGCCGCCGTGGCTGCTGCCAGGGAAGCCTTTCCGAAATGGGCCGGCCTGCCCGCGCCGCAACGCGCGAAGCTGATGCGCAGGCTCGGCGAACTGATTGCCGCCCACGTGCCGGAGATCGCGCAAACGGAGACCAACGACTGCGGCCAGACTATCTCGCAGACCGGCAAGCAACTGGTGCCGCGCGCGGCCGACAACTTCACGTACTTCGCGGAGATGTGCACGCGCGTCGATGGCCACACCTACCCGACCGAGACGCACCTGAACTACACGCTCTTTCACCCGGTCGGCGTCTGCGCGCTGATCTCGCCGTGGAACGTGCCGTTCATGACCGCCACCTGGAAGGTCGCGCCCTGCCTCGCGTTCGGCAACACCGCCGTGCTGAAGATGAGCGAACTGTCGCCGCTGTCGGCGGCACGCCTCGGCGAGCTCGCGCTCGAAGCCGGCATCCCGCCCGGCGTGCTCAACCTCGTGCACGGCTACGGCAAGGAGGCCGGAGAGCCGCTGGTGGCGCATCCCGACGTGCGCGCCATCTCGTTCACCGGGTCCACCGCCACCGGCAACCGCATCGTGAAGAGCGCCGGCCTGAAGAAGTTCAGCATGGAACTGGGCGGCAAGAGCCCGTTCGTGGTGTTCGACGATGCCGACCTGCCGCGTGCGCTCGACGCGGCCGTCTTCATGATCTTCAGCAACAACGGCGAGCGCTGCACCGCGGGCTCGCGCATCCTGGTGCAGAAGTCCATCTATCCGGATTTCGTCGCGAAGTTCGTCGAGCGCGCGAAGCGCATCACGGTGGGCGACCCGCTCGACGAGAAGACGATCGTCGGGCCGATGATCTCGCAGGCTCATCTGGCCAAGGTGCGCAGCTACATCGAGCTCGGCCCGAAGGAGGGCGCAACGATGCTGTGCGGTGGCCTCGGCACGCCCGAACTGCCTGGCCGTGTGGCGAAAGGCAACTTCGTGCAGCCCACCGTGTTCGCCGATGTCGACAACCGCATGCGCATCGCGCAGGAAGAGATCTTCGGACCGGTCGCCTGCCTGATTCCGTTCGACGACGAGGCCGACGCGATCCGCATCGCCAACGACATTGCCTACGGGCTCTCCAGCTACGTGTGGACGGAGAACATCGGCCGTGCCCACCGCGTCGCCGCCGCTGTGGAGGCCGGCATGTGCTTCGTCAACAGCCAGAACGTGCGCGACCTGCGGCAGCCCTTCGGCGGGACGAAGGCGTCGGGAACGGGCCGCGAGGGCGGCACCTGGAGCTACGAGGTGTTCTGCGAGCCGAAGAACATCGCGGTGTCGATGGGCTCGCATCACATTCCCCACTGGGGGGCCTGACGTGAGCCTCTACAGCATGCAGAAGTTTCTCTACGCGCTCAACCGCGAGGCGGATGTGCAGCAACGCTATCGGGCCGGCGGCGAAGAGCGTGCTGCCTTGCTGGCAGGCTACGTGCTGAGCGACGAGGAGCGCGAGGCCATCGACGCGGGCGACATCGGCAAGCTCTACGTGCTGGGCTGCAACGGGCAGTTGCTCATGCACTTCGCACCGCTGCTCGGCCTGCCCTGGGCCGACTACCTCGAAGCGATGCGTGAAGGCGTGCGCAAGTACGGGCCGGTGCGCGCCGGGATCTATGCGATGACGACTTCGACCGAAGACAAGGTGGCCGGCGTATGAGCCTCGTCTTCGCAGGCGTCTGCAGCCACGCCCCCGGCATCACCGGTCGCGCCCACCTGGCCGATCCGGTCGTCAGGGACGAATTCCACGCGCAGTTCCATCGTTTCGGCGCGGCGATGCGCGCGACGAAGCCCGATGCCGTGATCGTGATCGCGGCCGAGCACTTCGCCAACTTCTTCATGAACAACATGCCGGCCTATGCGATGGGCATGGCAGACCGCTACGAAGGCCCGATCGAAGATCCGGCCTGGCTCGGCATTGCGAAGACTGCGGTGCCCGGCAACGCCGCGCTGTCGCAACGCCTGATCCGCGAGGTGATGCAGACAGTGGACGTGGCCTACGCGGAGGAGTGGAAGTTCGACCACGGCATCATGGTGCCGCTGCATTTCCTCACGCCGCAATACGACCTGCCGGTGATCCCGGTCAACATCAATTGCCAGGGGCCGCCGCTCACGCCGCTGCACCGGGCCTGGGCCTTCGGCGAGGCGCTGCGCCGTGCCTGCGACGCAGCGCCCGAGCGCATCGCGCTGGTGGGCACCGGCGGCATTTCGCACTGGCCGGCGACGCCGGATTCGGGCAAGGTCAACGAAGCGTGGGACGCTGCCTTCATGCAACGCTGGTGCGCCAACGAC
>SEGN01000276.1 GCA_004211245.1 Variovorax sp. | reverse complement strand
GAACAAGTGAGCATGACGAACGCCAGTGTCGCGCCGGTTCTGGAGCTGACGGGAATCCACAAGTCGTTCTCGGGCACCCGTGTGCTGGACGACGTCCAGCTCCGGCTCTATCCGGGCGAGATCCATGCGCTGATGGGCCAGAACGGCGCGGGCAAGTCGACCCTCATCAAGGTGCTGACGGGTGTGTTTCCCTCCAGCGGCGGCGAGATGCGGCTGTCGGGCGAGGCGATCCAGCCGGGTTCTCCGCTGCAAGCCCAGCAGCTTGGCATCAGCACGGTCTACCAGGAGGTCAACCTCTGTCCGAACCTCTCGGTGGCGGAGAACGTCTTCGCCGGCCGCTACCCGCGCTGCGGCATGGCGCAGGGCTTCCGGATCGACTGGGCGGCCGTCAACCGCCGCGCCGCCGAGCTGCTCGCGCGCATCGGGCTGGACATCGACGTGACACGGCTGCTGTCGAGCTATTCGGTCGCCGTGCAGCAGATGGTGGCCATCGCGCGTGCATTGGGCGTGTCGTCCAAAGTGCTGATCCTCGACGAGCCGACTTCGAGCCTCGACGATGACGAAGTCCACAAGTTGTTCGAGGTGCTGGGCCGGCTGCGTGGCGAGGGCCTTGCGATCGTTTTTGTCACGCACTTCCTGAACCAGGTGTACGCCGTGTCCGACCGCATCACGGTGCTGCGCAACGGCACCTGGGTCGGCGAATGGCGCGCCAGCGAACTCGGGCCTCAGGCCCTGATTGCCGCGATGCTGGGGCGCGAGCTGGCGGCCCAGGCGGCCCGGCCTGCCGCGTTGCCGGCTTTCGATGAGTCCGCGACTGCGCTCCTGCAGGCCGAAGGGGTGGGGCAGGCGGGTCAGCTGAACGCCACCGATCTGCGCGTGCGCGCCGGCGAAATCGTGGGCCTGGCCGGGTTGCTCGGCGCCGGCCGCACCGAGCTGGCGCGGCTGCTGTTCGGCCTCGAGGCGCCGGACCGTGGCGTGCTCAAGGTCGATGGCCGCACGGTCGGTTTTTCCAGTCCTGCCGACGCGATCCGGGAAGGGCTCGCGCTCTGTCCCGAGGAGCGCAAGACCGATGGCATCGTGGCCGAGCTCTCTGTTCGGGAGAACATCGCGCTGGCCTTGCAGGCGAGGCTGGGTGCGCGCCGCTTCCTGTCGCGCGCGCAGCAGACCGTGCTGGCCGAGCGCTACGTCAGGTCGCTGGGGATCAAGACCGCCAGCGTGGAAATGCCGATCGGCCTGCTGTCGGGCGGCAACCAGCAGAAGGCCATGATCGCGCGCTGGCTCGCGACCGAACCGCGCCTGCTGATCCTCGACGAGCCCACCCGCGGCATCGACGTGGCGGCCAAGCAGGAAATCATGGAGCAGATCGTGAAGCTGGCCGAAGCCGGAATGGCGGTGATCTTCATCTCGTCGGAGATGAGCGAGGTGGTACGCGTCGCACATCGCATCGTGGTGTTGCGCGACCGGAAGAAGGTCGGCGAGCTGCCGGGCGGATCGACCGAGGACGAGGTCTACGAAGTGATCGCGGCGGCATGACGAACGTGTTCCTTCGAATGACATGACTCCGCTCGACCACAAGGCCGAAAGCCCCATGGCCAAAGCCATGCGTCACCGCCTCGCCTGGCCCATCATCACGCTGCTGCTGTTGCTGGCGCTCAACACCGCGTTCAACGCGAGCTTCCTGCACATCGAATGGCGCGACGGCCATCTGTACGGCAGCCTGATCGACATCCTCAACCGCGCGGCCCCGCTGGTGCTGGTGTCGCTCGGCATGACGCTGGTGATCGCGACGCGCGGCATCGACATTTCGGTCGGTGCGGTGGTGGCCATTGCGGCCGCAGTCGCGGCCTGGATGATCGGCGGTGCCGTCACGCCCGACGCAAGCCGTTTCCCGATGCCGCTGGCCATCCTGGCGGCCATCGGCATCGCGCTGCTGTGCGGGCTGTGGAACGGCCTGCTGGTGGCCCGGGTCGGCATGCAGCCGATCATTGCCACGCTGATCCTCATGGTCGCCGGCCGCGGCATCGCGCAACTCGTCACCGGCGGGCAGATCATCACGATCTACTACGCGCCGTTCTTCTTTCTCGGCAGCGGCCACCTGTTCGGCCTGCCGTTCTCGCTGTTCATCGTGGCGGGGCTGTTCGCGCTGCTGTATCTGGCGATCACTCGCACCGCGCTGGGCCTGTTCATCCAGGCGGTGGGGATCAACCCGACGGCCGCACGCGTCGCGGGCGTGCAGGCGCGCCGGCTGGTGGTCGGCGCCTACGCGTTCTGCGGCATGTGCGCCGGCATCGCGGGCCTCTTGATCAGCTCCAACGTGAAGAGCGCCGACGGCAACAACGCGGGACAGCTGCTGGAGCTCGACGCCATCCTTGCCGTCACCTTGGGCGGCACCGCGCTCACAGGCGGGCGCTTCAGCCTCGTCGGCAGCGTGATCGGCGCCTTGATCATCCAGACCCTGACCTACGCGATCTATTCGCTCGGCGTGCCGCCCGAAATCAACCTGGTGGTGAAGGCCGTGGTGGTGTTCATCGTGATGCTGCTGCAATCGCCGGAGTTCCGTGCCACGGTACGCGGCTGGGCGCGGCGGCCCGCGCTGGGCGAGGTGCGGTCGTGAGTGCCGTGCTGCCCCGGCGCAGCGGCCCCGAAGCGGCAGTCGCGCCGCGCCGCTCGCGCTTCAACCCCAAGTACCTGCCGCTCACGGCCACCATCTCGCTGTTCATGCTGATGGGCACGCTGGGCTCGGTGCTCTACGACGGCTTCTTCTCGCCGCAGGTGTTCCTGAACCTGCTGATCGACAACGCCTTCCTGATCGTCGTGGCGGTGGGCATGACCTTCGTGATCCTGTCGGGCGGCATCGACCTGTCGGTCGGCTCCGTCATCGCGCTCACCACGATGGTCTCGGCCTCGCTCGTCGAGAAGCATGGCTGGAGCCCGGCCATCGTGATCCCCCTCGTGTTGCTCATGGGAACGGTGTTCGGCGCGTTCATGGGCCTGCTGATCGAGCGCTTCCGGTTGCAGCCCTTCATCGTGACGCTGGCGGGCATGTTCCTCGCACGCGGCCTGTGCTATCTCATCAGCATCGACTCGGTCAGCATCACGAACGCGTTCTACACCGAGGTCTCGCAGGTGCGCATTCCGGTCTGGGGCGAGGCGTCGCTCTCGATCAGCGCGGTGATCGCCATGGGGGTGGTGCTGGCGGCGGTGTTCGTCGCGCATTGCACGCCGTTCGGCCGCGCGGTGTATGCCATCGGCGGCAGCGAGCATTCGGCCATGCTGATGGGGCTGCCGGTGCGCCGCACGCTCGTCGGCGTCTACACGCTGTCGGGCTTCTGCTCGGCGCTGGCCGGCGTGATCTTCACCTTCTACATGCTCTCGGGTTACGGGCTGCACGCGGTGGGCCTCGAACTCGACGCCATCGCCGCGGTGGTGATCGGCGGCACGCTCTTGACCGGGGGCGTGGGCTATGTCGCGGGCACGCTGTTCGGCGTGCTCATGCTCGGGATCATCCAGACGCTGATTTCCTTCGACGGCACGCTGAGCTCCTGGTGGACGCGCATCGTCGTCGGCGCGCTGCTGTTCTTCTTCTGCCTGCTGCAACGCTTTTTCACCTCGCGCGCACCGCGACGCTGACGCATCCCATGACGAAAAAATTGCGCTCCACCGCCTGGTTCGGCACCGCCGACAAGAACGGCTTCATGTACCGCAGCTGGATGAAGAACCAGGGCATTCCCGACCACGAGTTCGATGGGCGCCCGGTCATCGGCATCTGCAACACCTGGTCGGAATTGACACCCTGCAACGCGCACTTCCGCAAGATCGCCGAGCACGTCAAGCGCGGCATCTCCGAAGCGGGCGGCTTCCCCGTCGAGTTCCCGGTGTTCTCCAACGGCGAGTCCAACCTGCGACCGACCGCCATGCTCACGCGCAATCTCGCGAGCATGGACGTGGAGGAGGCGATCCGCGGCAATCCGATCGATGGCGTGGTGCTGCTCACCGGCTGCGACAAGACCACGCCCGCGTTGTTGATGGGTGCGGCCAGCTGCGACGTGCCGACCATCGTGGTCACCGGCGGCCCGATGCTCAACGGCAAGCTCGACGGCAAGGACATCGGCTCCGGCACGGCCGTGTGGCGGCTGCACGAGGCGATGAAGGCCGGCGAGATCGA
>SEGN01000275.1 GCA_004211245.1 Variovorax sp. | reverse complement strand
GGCAGCCTGACCCTTGGCGGCAACAACACCTACACCGGCACCACCGCGCTGAACGCCGGTTCGCTGGTGGTCGGCTCCAACACCGCGCTGGGCACGGGGAGCGTCAATGCGGCGAACGGCACTACGCTGGATGCCAACACCGCAGCAACCCTGGCCAACAACGTCAACCTTGTCGGCACCCTTAACGTGGGAGGCACCAATGCACTGACCCTTGGCGGCGCGGTCGCCGGTATCGGTGGGCTGGTCAAGAACGGCACCGCCGACCTGAACCTCAACGGCGCCAACACCTATCTGGGCAACACCACGCTGAACGCCGGCAAGCTGACCGTCGGCAGCAACACCGCGCTGGGCTCCGGCACATTGAACGCGGCGGCAGGCACCATGCTGGACGCCAATACCGCCGTCAGCCTGAACAACGCGGTGAGCTTGGCCGGTGCATTGAACGTCGGCGGCACGGCGAATCTGACCCTGGGCGGTCTGGTCAGCGGCGCTGGCCGTCTGGTGAAAAACGGCGCGGCCGATCTGACTCTCAACGCTGCCAGCAACTTCCTCGGCGGCACGACGTTGAACGCCGGCACATTGGTCGTCGGCAACAGTTCGGCGCTGGGCAGTGGTGCCTTGACCGTCGGCGGCGCGGCGACGCTGGACAGCAATTCGCCGCTGGTCAGTCTCGGCAACGCTGTCGCCCTCAATGCTGCGCTGACCGTCGGTGGAACCCAGGGCCTGACCCTTGGCGGCGTCATCTCCGGTACCGGCCCGTTGGTCAAGGACGGCGCGGCAAACCTGACCCTCAACGGCAACAACACCTTCCAGGGCGGCACCACCCTGAACGCCGGCACGCTCACCCTCGGCAATGCCGCGGCGCTGGGAGGCGGCGGACTCGTGGTCGGTGGCGCGGCGACCCTGGACAACAGCGCCGCCTTCGCCGTGGCCAACGCCATGACGCTCAACGCGGGTCTGACCGTGGCGGGCAACAACGACCTGGCCCTGAGCGGGGCCATCGGCGGCACCGGGGCGTTGACCAAGAACGGCCTGTCCGATCTGACCTTGAGCGGCAACAACACATTCACCGGCGCATTGAACCTCGTCTCGGGCAGCGTCAGCACGCTCGCTCCCGGCGCACTGGCCAACAGCTCGCTTGCGAACATCAGTGCGGGTGCCGGCCTCAACCTGGGCAGCAGCCTGAGTCTGGCGGCGCTGTCCGGCGCCGGCAGCGTGCAGATCGGTGCGGGCAACACTTTGTCGTTGGGCGGCGGTGGTACCAGCAGCCTCTTCGACGGCGACCTGAGCGGCAGCGGCGGACTGACCAAGGTCGGCAGCGGCTCGCTCAGCTTGACGGGGATCAACGGCCTCACCGGCGACACGGCGGTCAACGGCGGCACGCTGAATCTCAGCGGGTCGCTGGCCAGCGCCAACGTCGGCGTCGGCAGCGGCGCGACCCTCACCGGTACGGGCTCGCTGCTCGGCGCGGTGAACGTCGCCAACGGCGGCCACCTGGCCCTGAATGCGGGTGACACGCTGTCGATGGGCTCGCTGGTCATGGGCAACGGCGCCAACTTCGACGCCAGCCTGGGCACGCCTTCCCTCACGTCCCTTCTCAACGTCGGCGGCAACTTGACGCTCGATGGCACGCTCAACGTGACCGATGCGGGCGGCTTCGGCGTGGGTGTGTATCGGCTGATCAACTACACCGGCAGCCTGACCAACCAGGGTCTTGATCTGGGCGGCGTTCCCAGTAGCTTCGGCATAGGGGACCTGACGGTGCAGACGGCCGTGGGCAATCAGGTCAACCTGCTGGTGTCGGCGCCCAACACCACCATTCGCTTCTGGGACGGCAGCCAAAACATAGCCAACGGTAGCGTCGAGGGCGGCACAGGCACCTGGAATGCGGGCGCCACCAACTGGACTTCTGCCAACGGCCTGGTCAACCAGACCTGGGCCAGCGACTTCGCGGTCTTCCAGGGCACGGCAGGCACCGTGACGGTGAACGGAACGCAGACCTTCAGCGGCATGCAGTTCGCCAGCGACGGCTACAACCTGGTCAGCGGCAGCGCGGGCCAGCTCACGGCGGTGAACGGCGGCAGCGGCAGCACGTCGATGCGCGTCGATCCGGGCCTGACCGCCACCATCGGCGTGAACATCGACGGCGCCGGCACGCTGGCCAAGCTCGACAGCGGCACGCTGGTGCTCAATGGGGCCAACAGCTACACCGGCGGCACCTTGCTCAACGGCGGCACCCTGGTCGTGGGCAGCAACACGGCGCTTGGCACGGGCCAGGTGACTGCAGCCAACGCCACCCGGCTGGACAGCAACGCGTCGGTGAGCCTTGCCAATGCCTTCGATCTGGCAGGCACGCTGACCGTCGCCGGCAGCAATGATCTGGCGTTGACAGGCACGATCGGCGGCGTCGGCGGCATCATCAAGAACGGCGCCGCCTCCTTGGCCCTGAGCGGCAACAACAGCTACCTCGGCAACACCGCGCTCAATGCCGGCGGCCTGGTGCTGGGCGCCGACACGGCGCTGGGCGCGGGCACCCTCAACGCGGCTGGCGGCACCTCCCTGGACGCCAGCACGCCTGTGGCAATCAACAATCCCCTGAATCTGGCCGGCGCGCTGGGCGTCGGCGGGACGGCCGACCTGACCTTGAACGGTCCGGTCAACGGCGTTGGCAGTCTGACCAAGAACGGCGCCGCCGCCTTGACGCTCGCAGCAGCCAACGGCTTTCTCGGCGGCACCACGCTGAATGCGGGAAGCGTGGTGGTCGGCAACAATGGTTCGCTGGGCCTGGGCAACCTCATCGTCGGCGGGGCCGCTACGCTGGACAGCAGCGCAGCAGTCGCCGTCGCCAATGCAGTGACGCTCAATGCCGGCCTCGCGGTAGGCGGCAGCAACGACATGACGCTTGGCGGCGTCATCGGCGGCACAGGCGGCCTGACCAAGAACGGCGCTGCAAACCTGACGCTGACCGGCGTCAACACCTACCAGGGTGGCACCGTGCTGAATGCCGGCACCCTGACCCTGCCCACTGCCACCGCGCTGAGCACAGGCGCGGTCACGGTGAACGGCGGATCGGCGCTGGCGCACACGGCGCCGCTCACCCTTGCCAACAACTTCAACGTGAACGCCGCCTTGACGCTGGCCGGCATCCATGACCTGAGCCTGAGCGGCGTGCTCGCCGGCGCCGGCACGGTGAACAAGGACGGCCCGGCCGACCTCGCCCTGTCGGGCAACAACAGCTTCAGCGGCGTGTTCAACGTGCGGGGCGGCAGTCTGTCCACGATCGGCAGCACGGCGCTCGGCAACAACGCCGGCGTCAATCTGACGGCGGGTACCAGTCTGAACCTGGGCGGCTCGGCCAACCTGCTGTCGCTCTCCGGCTCGGGCACAACCACCGTCGGCGCAGGCAGCACATTGGGCATCAGCGGCAACGACCAGATCTACACGGGCAGCATCGTCGGCGCGGGCGGACTGATCAAGCGGGGCGGCGGAACGCAAGTGCTCTCCGGCTTCAACAGCTACAGCGGCGGCACTTTCCTGGAAGGTGGCACGCTGGCCGTCGGCAGCAACAGCGCGCTGGGCACGGGCGAGTTGTCGATGGACGACAACACCACGCTGGCTTTCGTCGCCGATGGTTTGAGGCTGGCCAACCCGATCCGCTTCACCGGCGTGGTCGACCCCATCTTCGACACCGGCGCGAACACCGCGACGCTGTCTGGCGGCATTGGCGGTCCGTCCGCCCTCACGAAGCAGGGCACCGGTACTCTGGTTCTGGCGGCCGCCAACAACAACTACACGGGTGCCACCCTGGTCAACCAGGGCACCCTCCGGGCTGGCGTGGCCAATGCCTTCAGCGCCGCCTCCGCCCACACGGTCGCGGCGGGCGCGACACTCGACCTTGCCGGCCACAGCCAAGCGATCGCCGGACTCACCAACGCCGGCACCGTCAGGCTGCTGTCTCCGGTGAGTGGCACGGCCCTCACCGTCACCGGACCTTACGTGGGCAACAACGGCGTGCTTCAACTGGGCACGACACTGCTCGGCAGCAGCAGCCGCTCCGACCAGCTCGTGCTGAGTTCCTGCGTTGCCGGCCGCACCGACGTACCGCGCCGAAGTGCCGCTTTATGCGGCGCTGCCCAGCGTGCTGCGCCAGGGCGATCTGGCCATGCTCGGAAATCTGTATCGTCGCGGGGGCAATGAGAGTGGCTTGACTGCGGCCAGCGCCGGCAGCGCCGATGCGTCGGCCGGCGGCTGGGGTGGCGCCACCCGGCGTGCCTGGGGCCGCGTGCTCGGCGGCACCACCATGGTCAGCCAAGGCGGTGTGACGCAGGCCGAAAGCAGCACCAGCATGGGCGGCTTCCAGGCCGGTGTGGACCTGTTCGCCAGCCCGCGGTGGAGTGCAGGCCTGTACGCCGGACACCTGCGCGCCAATGCAGACGTGAAGGGCGCCTACGGCCCTGGCGGCAGGGTCGGCTATGCCGGTACTTTGCGCACCGAGAACACCTATCTGGGCAGCTACGCCACGTACGCCAATCCGGATGGCTTCCATGCAGACTTCGTGCTGCAGTACGGCTACCACGACGTGACCGCAGGCAGCTTCGGACAGAGCAAGCTTGGCGGCTCCAACAGCCTGATGGCTTCCGCCCAGGTCGGGCAGCGCTTTGCGCTCGGCGGCGGATGGGGCATCGAGCCACAGGCCCAACTGATCTACCACCGCATGAGCCTCGACAACACCCGCATCAGCGGTGCGACCGTGCAGCAGGACGCCGACAACGCCGTGATCGGACGCGTGGGGGCGCGCGTCGCGGGCGATCTGTCGACGTCGATGGGCCGCCTGAAGCCTTACGCCGGCGTCGACCTGTGGCACGGCTTTTCGGGAACGGACACCACCACCTTCGGTGGCGGCGGCGGTGCAACGGCGATCGAGAGCGCCACCGGCTACACGTCGACCGAGCTCATGGTTGGCTTCACGTTGGGACTCACGCCGAGCGTGTCGATCTACGGCCAGGTCGGGAAGCTGTTTCGCACCGGCACCGGCGATGCTCGGGTCAGGTCGTCGGCGCAGGGCTCTCTCGGGGTTAACGTGGCGTTCTGAGCGGAAGGCCACAATGCGCTGTCAGGCCGCTAGCGCGCGGCCGAAGCAGCAACCTCAACGAAAGAACGAACGCGATGGCCATCCAGTGGTTTCCCGGCCACATGCACGTGACGCAGAAGGCCATCGCCGAGCGCGTCAAGGACATCGACGTGGTGATCGAACTGCTCGATGCGCGCCTGCCGGGCTCGAGCGCCAACCCGATGCTGGCCGAACTCACGGGCCACAAGCCCGGCCTGAAGGTGCTGAACAAGCAGGACCTGGCCGACCCGGCGCGCACCGTGCTCTGGCTCGCGCACTACAACGCACTGCCCGACACGCGCGCGATCGGGCTCGATGCGAGCCTCGCCACGCCGGCGCAGCGCCTGGTCGCGGCCTGCCACGAACTTGCGCCCAACCGTGGCGGCATGGCCAAGCCGATGCGCGTGCTGATCTGCGGCATTCCGAACGTCGGCAAGTCGACCCTCATCAACACGCTCACCGGCAGCAGGAAGGCGAAGACCGGCGACGAGGCCGGCATCACGAAGCTGGAGCAGCGCATCGTGCTGGCCGACGACTTCTATCTCTGGGACACGCCCGGCATGCTGTGGCCGCGCATCGTCGTGGCCAAGAGTGGCTACAACCTCGCGGCAAGCGGTGCCGTGGGCCGCAATGCGTACGACGAGGAAGAGGTGGCGCTGGAACTGCTCAACACGCTCAAGCAGCACTACGCCGGGCTGGTGGAGGCGCGCTTCAAGCTGCCCGAGTCGATCGCGCCGCTGAGCGACGAAGAGGCGCTGGAGGCCATCGGCCGCAAGCGCGGCGCGCTGCTCGGCAAGGGCCGGGTCAACCTGCAGAAGGCGGCCGAAATCGTCATGCACGAGTTCCGCAACGGCAGCATGGGCCGCATCACGCTCGAGACGCCCGAGGAATTCACGCAATGGCGCACGGTCGGCGAGCAGGCGGACGCCGAGCGCGCGGCGAAGAAGGCGGCGCGCACGAAGAAGAAGCGGCCGCAGCGAGGCGGCGATGCCGCAGGCGATGCGCCGCCGCCGCCCGCTACAGCACCTTGACCGCGCGCCCGATGAACTGGATCGGCCCGGTCGGCCGGTCGATCGGCGAACCGTTCTCGGGCTCGAGCGTGAGTTCGAACAACTGGTTGGCCTCCAGCGGCGGCAGCTGGTCGATCGGAATGCGCAGCGTCTGCCCCGGCTTCACCAGGCCCAGCGACACGGGTCCGCGCCACTGGTCGGCCTTGGTCCAGAACTGAAGCGACTTCTGCGCGGGCACCACCGTTTCGGC
>SEGN01000274.1 GCA_004211245.1 Variovorax sp. | reverse complement strand
TCGATGATCCGCACCATCTGGAACGACCCGGAACGCTTCAAGAAGAGCTATTTCCCGGAAGAGATGGGTGGCACGATCTACCTGGCCGGCGACGGCGCGGTTCGCAGTGCCGATCGCGGCTACTTCCGCATCACCGGCCGCATCGACGACGTGCTGAACGTATCGGGCCATCGGCTCGGCACGATGGAGATCGAGTCGGCGCTGGTCTCCAAGACCGACCTGGTGGCCGAGGCCGCTGTGGTCGGCCGGCCCGACGAGGTGTCGGGCGAAGCGGTGTGCGCCTTCGTCGTGCTCAAGCGCGGTCGGCCCAGCGATGCCGAAGCGAAGCAGATCGCCAACGAACTGCGCGCCTGGGTCGCCAAGGAAATCGGCCCGATCGCGAAGCCGAAGGACATCCGCTTCGGCGACAACCTGCCCAAGACGCGCAGCGGCAAGATCATGCGGCGCCTCTTGCGCAGCATTGCCAAAGGCGAGGCGATCACACAGGACACCTCCACATTGGAGAACCCGGCCATCCTCGAACAGCTCGGCCAGGCCTATTGAGCCGAAGCGTCGCTGTCCGACGCGCATCCGCTCCGATGTGCGTTACAAACGGGCCCTGATTTTCAGAGGAGCGAAATCATGGGCTTGAGAACCGGTGTCTTGTTTGTGGTGGTGCTGCTGATCGCGGCGCTGGCGGCTTTGAACTGGGGCCTTCTGGTGACGCCGACTCCGATGTCGGTGGGCCTGATGCAGGTCACGGCGCCGTTCGGTTTGATCATGTTGGGCCTGACGACGTTGCTGGCAGTGTTTTTTCTGGCCTACGTGATCTATTTGCAAAGCACGGTCCTGATCGATGGCCGTCGCCACACGAAGGAAATGCAGGCACAACGCGAGCTGGCCGACCGGGCCGAGGCTTCCCGGTTCACCGAGTTGCGCAGTTTTCTCGAGGCCCAGGAGCAGACTCGCGTGGTGCAAAGCAATCAGCGCCAGGCGGCGCTGCTGGCCCGCGTCGAACAACTCGAAGCCGCATTCCGGCTGCGCACCGACCCGTCCGGGCACGCGACGGTCGCACATGGCGGCCCGCTGGAAGACCGGTTCGAGGGGCGTCCCACGGCCACGCTCGGTGAAGTGGTTCCGACCCGGCCTTTCTAGGGCTGCGTCCGCTACTTTGCCGTCAGGACCCAGGCCGCGAGCTTTTTCGCGTCCGCTTCGCTGACCTGCGGGTTGGCCGGCATCGACAACGGTCCCCAGACCCCCGAGCCGCCCTTGATGATCTTGGCGGCAAGCCGGTCGGTGGCCGCCTTGTCGTCCTTGTACTTGGCGGCGATCTCCTTGAACGAGGGGCCGAGCACCTTGCGCTCCACCGCGTGACAGCTCATGCAGTTCTTCGACGTGGCCATCGCCAGATCGGCGAAGGCCGGCGCAGCGACGCAGAGATTCAGCGCGGTCAACAGCAGGGTTCTTTTCATGGGGAAATCGTATCCGTTGCGTTACAGTCGTTCCAGCGTGATTGTAGGCAGCGTGGAACAGCGCTGCCGCGGCACACGATTCAACTTTCCCCGAGGGATTCGCCATGTGGTTCTTGATGCTGGGTCTGCTGGGGGTGGGCCTCTGGTACTTCGACGTAGGGGTCTTCGCCTCTCTCGCCTGGTGGTACCTTCTGATCCCGTTCGGCCTGGCACTCGTCTGGTGGTCGTGGGCCGATTGGTCCGGCTACACCAAGCGCCAGGTCATGAAGCGTGAAGACCTCCGCAAGCAGGAGCGGGTGGACCGGCAACGCAGCCAGCTCGGCATGCTGAGCAGCCGTTCCAACCGCAAACGTCGCGGCGGACGCTGACGCGCAGCCCGCCGGCCACGACGGGTCTGCCCGGCGTGAGGCTCAGTAGTTGTCGAGCACGGCACCGGTGCTCGCGCTGGAGGCGTTGAAGGCGAACTTGGCCTGCACGCCGCGCGTGTAGCGCGGGGCGGGTGCCTTCCAGCCTTCGCGGCGTTTTGCCAGTTCGGCTTCCGGCACGTTCAGTTCGAGCACCAGCTTGTGCGCGTCGATGGTGATCGAGTCGCCTTCGTTCACGAACGCAATGGTGCCGCCGGCTGCCGCTTCGGGCGCCACATGGCCGACCACCATGCCCCAGGTACCACCGGAGAACCGGCCGTCCGTGATCAGCCCCACGCTTTCGCCGAGGCCCGCGCCGATCAGCGCGCCGGTCGGCGCCAGCATTTCGGGCATGCCGGGGCCGCCCTTGGGTCCGAGGTAGCGCAGCACCATCACGTCCCCGGCCTTGATCTTGCCGTCGAGGATCGCCTTGAGGGCCGACTGTTCGTCGTCGAACACACGCGCCGGGCCGGTGATGACCGGGTTCTTCAAACCGGTGATTTTGGCGACCGCACCTTCGGGACTCAGGTTGCCCTTGAGGATGGCCAGATGGCCTTCGGCGTACATCGGCTTGCCGATCGGGCGGATCACGTCCTGGTCAGCGCGCGGCACATCGGGCACATCGGCCAGGACTTCGGCGATGGTCTGGCCCGTGATGGTCACGCAGTCGCCATGCAGCAGGCCGGCATTCAGCAGCACCTTCATGACCTGCGGGATGCCGCCGGCCTGGTGCAGGTCGACCGCCAGATACTTGCCCGAGGGCTTCAGGTCGCACAGCACGGGCACCTTCTTGCGCATGCGCTCGAAATCATCGATCGACCAGTCGACGTCGGCCGCATGGGCGATCGCCAGGAAATGCAATACCGCGTTGGTCGAGCCGCCCGTGGCCATGATCACGGCGACGGCGTTCTCGATGGCCTTCTTGGTGACGATGTCGCGCGGCTTCAGATCCTTCTTGATCGCCTCGATCAGCACCTTGGCCGATTCCTTCGCCGAGTTCTGCTTCTCGTCGTGCGGGTTCGCCATGGTGGACGAGTAGGGCAGCGACATGCCGAGCGCCTCGAACGCGCTCGACATGGTGTTGGCCGTGTACATGCCGCCGCAGGAGCCGGTGCCGGGGATGGCGCGCTTTTCGATCTGCAGCAGGTCCTCGTCGCTCAGGTTGCCAGCGGCGTTCTGGCCGACGGCCTCGAACACGCTGACGATGTTCAGGTCCTGGCCCTTGTACTTGCCCGGCAGGATGGTGCCGCCGTAGACGTAGATCGCCGGCACGTTCGCGCGCAGCATTCCCATCATCCCGCCTGGCATGTTCTTGTCGCAGCCGCCGACGACCAGCACGCCGTCCATCCACTGACCGCCGACGCAGGTTTCGATGCAGTCGCTGATCACCTCGCGGCTCACCAGCGAGTACTTCATGCCCTCGGTGCCCATCGCCATGCCGTCGGAAATCGTGGGCGTTCCGAACACCTGGGCGTTGCCACCGGCCTCTTCGATGCCGGCAATGGCCGCGTCGGCCAGCTTCTGCAGGCCCGAGTTGCAGGGCGTGATCGTGCTGTGGCCGTTGGCCACGCCGACCATCGGCTTCTTGAAGTCGCTTTCCTCGTAGCCCATCGCATAGAACATCGAGCGGTTGGGCGCGCGGCTCTTGCCGTCGACGATGTTGATGGAGCGGCGGTTGATGGGCGTGTCGGCCATGGCGTCTCTTCGATGTATTCGTGGGGTGCCAAGTATCGGCCGAACGATTGATTGCTTCCAATCCTATTTGGCGTGCAGATTGATATGCTCGGGATATGAAAGAAGCGCTCGTCGACCTGCGCGCCTGGCGCCAGTTTGTGGCCGTGGCCGAAGAACTGCATTTCGGCCGCGCCGCCGCGCGCCTGCACATGACGCAGCCGCCGGTGACGCAGGCCATCGCGCAATTGGAGCGAACCTTGGGGGTACGGCTGTTCGACCGCACGCAGCGCCGCGTGGCGCTCACGCCGGCCGGCGAAGCGCTGTTGCCCGACGTGCGCGAACTGTTGGCACGCGCGCACGCGCTGCCGCGGCGGGCGCGCGCGGCGGCAGCCGGCGAGGTGGGGCGGGTGCGCCTCGCGTTTGTATCGACCATCGGCTTTGAAAGACTGCCGGTCTGGGTGCGTGCCTTCCGCGCGCAGTGTCCCGATGTCGCGCTGGAACTGGTTGAGGCGACGGGCGACGTGCAGCTCGAGGCGCTGGCGCGCGGTGACATCGACGCGGGATTGATGCTGCATTCGCCCGGCTTTGCGCCGGTCGGCCTGGACAGCCTGCCGGTGAGCACCGAGCCGATGGTCCTGGCATTGCC
>SEGN01000273.1 GCA_004211245.1 Variovorax sp. | reverse complement strand
CGGCCGCGCTCTACGAAGTCATCACGCACAGCGCCGGCAACAGCTGGATGTTCGAGAACCGCATGGCGCACGTGCTCGCGGCCGACTACACGCCGCTGTCGGCGGTCGACATCTTCGTGAAGGACCTCGGCCTGGTGCTCGACATGGCGCGCGCGAGCAAGTTTCCGCTGCCGCTCTCGTCGACCGCGCACCAGATGTTCATGCAGGCCTCGACCGCCGGCTTCGCCAGGGAAGACGACAGCGCGGTGATCAAGATCTTTCCGGGCATCGAGCTGCCGAAGCCGAAGGGCGCGGCATGAGGCGCCTCGTGCTCGGCTGCATCGCCGACGACTTCACCGGTGCGACCGATCTGGCCAACAACCTGGTGCGCGCGGGCATGCGCGTGGTGCAGACGATCGGCGTGCCCGACGGCCCGCTCGATGCCGATGTCGATGCCGTCGTGGTGGCGCTCAAGTCGCGCACGATCGCACCGGTGGAAGCCGTCGACCAGTCGCTCGACGCCTGGCGCTGGCTGCTCGCGCAGGACGTGCAGCAGGTCTACTTCAAGTACTGCTCCACCTTCGACAGCACGCCGCGCGGCAACATCGGCCCGGTCACCGAAGCGTTGATGGACGCGATCGGCTGCGACTTCACCATCGCCACGCCGGCCTTTCCGGACAACGGCCGCACCGTGTTCAAGGGCTATCTGTTCGTCGGCGATGTGCTGCTGAGCGAGAGCGGCATGAAGGACCATCCGCTCACGCCGATGACCGATGCCAACCTGGTGCGCGTGCTGCAGGCGCAGTGCCGCCGCAAGGTCGGGCTGATCGACCACAAGGCCGTGGCGCAGGGCTCCGACGCGGTGCGCGAGCGCATTGCGCAACTCCAGGCCGAGGGCGTCGGCATCGCGGTGGTCGATGCGGTTTCCAACGACGACCTGTTGCGGCTCGGGCCGGCGCTGGCCGACCTGCCGCTGGTCACGGCGGGCTCCGGCGTGGCGATCGGGCTGCCGGCCAATTTCGGGCTCGCCCCGTCGTCGCAGGCGAGCGCACTGCCGCCGGCGGCCGGACTGCAGGCGGTGGTGTCGGGCAGCTGCTCGGTGGCCACCAACCGGCAGGTCGCGCAGTTCATTGCGTCGGGCCGACCCGCCTTCGCGGTCGACCCGTTGCGCCTTGCTGCGGGCGACGACGTGCCCGCGGCGGCGCTGGCCTGGGCCGAGCCCTTGCTGGCTGGCGGGCCGGTGCTGGTCTATTCGACGGCCGAACCCGGCGCAGTGAAGTCGGTGCAGGGGCAGCTCGGCGTGGAAGCCGCCGGTGCCATGGTCGAGCGCTGCATCGCGGCCATCGCGCGCGGGCTGGTCGCGCTGGGCGTGCGCCAGCTCATCGTGGCCGGGGGCGAGACCTCGGGCGCCTGCGTGCAGGCGCTCGGCATCGCGCAGCTGCAGATCGGCCCGCAGATCGACCCGGGCGTGCCGTGGTGCCACGCGAAGGCCGATGCGGCCGGCGGTGCGGGCGTGCACGTCGCGCTCAAGTCGGGCAACTTCGGCACCGAAGACTTCTTCACCAAGGCCTTCGGGGCGCTCGCATGACGGAAAGCCAAGCCCGCGAAGAAATCTGCCGTGTCGGCGCGAGCCTGTTCGCGCGCGGCTATGCGCACGCGACGGCCGGCAACATCAGTGTGCGGCTGGACGATGGCTTTCTCATCACGCCGACCGACGCCAGCCTCGGCTTCCTCGATCCGGCAAAACTTGCGCGGCTCGACGCCGACCTTCAGCAGACTGGCGGCGAGCGGGCCAGCAAGACGATTGCGCTGCACGCCCGCATCTATGCTGCGGCGACGCGCTTCGATGCCGGCACACGCTGCGTGATCCACACCCATTCCACGCACTGCGTCGCACTCACGCTGGCCGCACCGCAGCCAGCCGAACTGCTGCCCGCGCTCACGCCCTATTTCGTGATGAAGGTCGGCCACGTGCCCGTGATCGACTACCACCGGCCCGGCTCGCCCGCGGCGGCCGAGGCGGTGGCGCAGGCGATCGCGCGTTACGGTGCGCAAGGCACGCCGATCCGCGCCGCCATGCTGGCGCGCCTCGGCCCCAACGTCTGGCACGACACGCCGGCCGCGGCGATGGCCACGCTCGAGGAACTGGAAGAAACCGCCAGACTCTGGTCGCTCGTCCGGGCCGAGCCCGCACCCCTGGACGCCACCGAGATCGATGAACTGCGCCGCACCTTCGGCGCGCGCTGGTAGGAGTTGTTGAAGATGCCCCGCTTTGCCGCCAACCTGTCGATGCTCTACCCCGAGCTCGATTTCCTCGACCGTTTCGAAGCCGCCGCGAAAGACGGCTTTCGCGCGGTCGAGTTCCTGTTCCCGTACGCGTACGCACCGGCCGAACTCCTCGCGCGCCTGCAGGGCAACGGCCTGCAGCAGGTGCTGTTCAACGGCCCGCCCGGCAATTGGGAGGGCGGCGAGCGCGGCCTGGCCAGCCTGCCGGGCCGCGAGGCCGAGTTCCGCGAAGGCATCCTGCAGGCGCTCGACTGCGCGGTGGCGCTCGACTGCCCGCGCGTGCACGTGATGGCCGGGCTGGTGGCCGAGGGCGTTTTGCGCGAAGACGTGCAGCCGGTCTACGTGGACAACCTGCGCTGGGCCGCCGAGCAGGCGGCGAAGGTCGGGCGCGACCTGCTGATCGAGCCGATCAACACGCGCGATATTCCGCGCTTCTTCCTGAACCGGCAGGACCACGCGCACCAGATCCTCGACGCGGTCGGCGCGCCCAATCTCAAGGTGCAGATGGACCTGTACCACTGTCAGATCGTCGAAGGCGACGTGGCCATGAAGCTGCGAAAGTACCTGCCGACCGGCCGCGTCGGCCACCTGCAGATTGCCGGCGTGCCCGAGCGGCACGAGCCCGACGTCGGCGAACTGAACCATGCCTATCTGTTCAAGGTGATCGACGAGCTCATGGTCGCCGGCGAGTGGGACGGCTGGATCGGGTGCGAGTACCGGCCGGCGCGCGGCGCGGTTCCGGGCGGCACCTCGTCGGGACTGGACTGGCTGCGCGCTTTGCCTCAGCGCTGAACGACGTAGCGGGTCACTACCGGGGGCTCGTCGCCCACGTGAAAGGCGAGTCGCCGCTCGCGCAGCGCCAGGTCGGCGGCGGTCGCCCTGTTGAAGCGCCGCAGATGCTCGGTCCACGACTCGTCGACGATCTGCTCGACGTAGCGCTCCGGCTGCGTGATGTCGTGCAGCAGCTCCCATCCGATCGCGCCCTCGGAAAGCCGCGTGCGCCGCGTCTGGTGCATCACGATGTAGAAGGCTGCGGCCCGCGCAGGGTCGATCAGGTATTCGATCGTGATCACGATGCGCCCTTCGGTGGGGGCCGCGTGCGCGGGCGCCGTGCTCCAGCCGGCCTGCGCCGGGCTCACGTCGTCGTCGGTGCCGTGGTCGCGCACGTAGCGCAGGGCGAGCAGCATCAGCAGCGTGCCGCTGACCGCCGCAACGTAAAGGCTGGCCTGCAAGGTGCCGAGGGTCGCGACCTGGCCCCAGAGCGCCGCGCCGATGGCGGTGGAGCCCATGATCGCCATCTGGTACATCGACATGCCGCGCGCCCGCACCCAGTCGGGCAAGGCCAGCTGCGCCGAGACGGACAGCGAATTGGCCACCGTGATCCATGCCGCGCCGCCGAACATCATGGCCGGCACCGCGACGTACACGTTGGGGGCGACCGCCATCACCGCCGTGGCGACCGATTGCACCATCGTGCCGCGCAGCACCAGCTGGTCGCGCTCGTAGCCCTGGCGCAGGCGCGGCAGGTACAGCACCGCAGCGATCGCACCGGCGCCCATGGCGGCCAGCAGCAGCGTGAAGGTGCCGGCATCGCCACCCTTCAAACCGCGCGCCAGCAGCGGCAGCAGTGCGAGCAGCGCGGTGGAATGGAAGAAGAAGATCGAGATGCGTGTCAGCACCGCGCGCATGCGCTGCGACTGCCGCACGAACTGCACGCCGACGCGCATCGCGCTGATGAGCTTCTCGCGGCCCAGCGGGTTCGGCACATGCTCGCGCCGCCAGCGCAGCACGATGAAGCCCGAGGCCACCGACATGGCCGCGTTGAGCACGAACACCCAGAGGCTGCCGAAACTCGCGATCAGCGCACCCGCCACCAGCGGGCCGATGATGCGCGAGGCATTCATCGCGATGCCGTTGAGCCCGAGCGC
>SEGN01000032.1 GCA_004211245.1 Variovorax sp. | reverse complement strand
GGCGCGTTCCGGCACTCCGGACGCGGGACCCAGCAGATCCGCAAAAGGATCTGCCGGCACAGTGGGCCGATGGCCGGCGCCTGCCTCGAGTGGATTCGGAAACAGCAGTGGATCGGCAGAACGCGCGGAGGGCGAAGGCGCCGGCGCGCGCGCGGATACGGGTGCGCCAAGGCCGGCCAACAGATCGTTGAACGGGTCATCGTCCGCGGCCGGCTCGGCGGGCGCGGAGGGGGCCGTGGGCAGGGCCGTTGCACGCGCAGCCGTGCTGGTCTTTTGCACCGAGAGTTCGAAGCCGCCCACGACCAGGCGGTCGCCCGGCACAAGAGGTGCCTCGTTGCCGGAACCCAGTGGCCGTCCATTGGCCAGCAACGGATTGCTGCCTCGGTCCAGGATGAGGTATTGCCCTTCGCGACACAGTATCTGCGCATGCACCCGCGAGACGGTGCGTTCGGGATCGTCGAGTACGAGCGTGTTGGTGGGTGCCCGCCCGATGGTGCCGCCGGAAGGACCGAATTCCGCCGAGAGCGGCTGCCCGACCGGCGCTCCCTGCCGGGCGACAACAACGATTTGAATCATGAACCGGCTCCCGGGCGATGCCCAAACACCCCTCGCACGCGCGAGCAGAACTCCATGGAAGTATTCATTTCGTCAGGCACCTTGGCAATCTCGCCTTAAGAGGTATGCCATAGCCAGGCGGAGACGGCGGCGAAGATGAGCGCGACGAGCAGCCATGTGCGCACAGCAGGATCGGGGACTGTGTCCTGGCCGCTGCGCGTCCAGCGCCATGCCGCCGCCAGCAGGAACACCAGCGACAGCGCAGGCAGGATGTATCGGGCGGCCATGCGCGGGTCTCAACCGTCCACGTCGCAGAGCCAGCGCTGCTGGCGCCAGGCCGGCGCGCCGACCGGAAACAGCCGGGTGCCGGGCTGCAGCAGGCACAGGTGCTCCGCCGCGACCAGGCGCTGGCGTTGCCAACCGTCGCGGAGCACCTGGCGGCAACGCGCTGCCGAGGGAGGCCCGCCCATGAAATAGCGCAGGCCGGGTTGGAATGCGGGCGCGTGGGCCGACCACCAGGCCCGCACGCGCACCGGGTCGGGCCAGGGCAGACCGTCGTCCTCGTCCATCGCCACGTTGTCGTCGGCTGGATCGTCGACCGGCCCGAAATTCGCGTCGTCCGGCGCGGCGCATTCAAGTTTAAGCGCGGCAAGGTCGGCGCCGGTGATCAGGCTGAAGGACTCGCCAGCCAGGCGTGCCAGCGCCGGCTGCGCCATCTGCTCGACCAGCCACGGGACGAAACGCGGATCGCCGGCCATGCCCACCAGGCGCAGCAAGGCGCGCAGGTCCTCGGCCTCGTCCGAGAGTCGACGAAGCAATTCGGCAGCCTGCGCTGGCTGCAAGAGCCGCAGCAGCCAGCCCTGCGCTTGTGCGCGCCCGGGCGCATCGGTCTGCGCGATACGCCCGAGGGATTGCACGCTGCGCCAGCGATCACCCAGCAGGACGGCGGAGCAGGCCCCGGCGAACCGGCTGGCCTCGTCCGCGTCGGTTTCGGCTGCAAGGCAAACGCCCAACAGGTCGAGTCTCCCGCACTCGCCGGCGACCCGGAGCGCATAAGCGCGCAGGCCCGGGTCGTCGTCCCCGATTGCGTCGGCCAGCGCTTGGCCGGGGTCGGCGCCGTGCAGGGCGCAGGCCAGCAATCCGAGTTGCCGGCGGAACGACGAGGGCGATTCCAGCAGCGCAGGGATCACGCCTTGCAGCCATTCCGGCGCAACCCAGACAAAAGCAGTGGCCAATCCCGGCCGCGCCTCCGCCAGGGTTTCACCCAGTGCGAGCAACCGGTCGAGGCGGCGCACGTCGCGGGTCTCGAGCGCACGCACCGCGGCGACGAACGTCGTGCCCGGTTCAGGCCGCTCGAGCGCCGCATCGCACAGGCGCATGCCCGCCTCCCCGGCGATCGCGAGTCCGTCGAGATGGGCGGCAATCCGCTGGTCGAGCCGGTTCAGCTGCAGCAGTTTCGCGTCGGGCGCGCGCCACAGGTGCAGCCGGATGCCACACAGGATCGCCGCCTCCTCTGCGTGCTGGCGCAGCACCCCGGGGATGTTCCGGCGCGTGGCAACGGTCTGACGGGTCTCGGTCATGGTTCAGTGGATCTCGACCGAGACGATCGGATGAACCCGTGCAAAGCGTACGAGCAGATGCGCCAGGATGTTCCATGCGCCCTCCGCCGCCTCGAAGGTGTCGACCACGATCTCGGCACTGTCTTCCTCGAACAACTGAACCCCGCCGAAGCATGCGAGGCAACGGCCCGCCGCGCGGGTCGGCTGTTCGAAACCGCCAAGCGCAAGCAACTGTGCCCAACTGTGCAGATGCGTGCGCAGGCTGGCCAGCAGCGCTGCGTCGACACGGGTCGTGAACGACACCACGCAGCGCCGCAACGTGCCTTGTTGCTGCATCCAGGCCAGCGCAAACGGCGGATACCGCGGCGGGGCCGGGTACAGGTCGTACTCCGACACCCCTTCCCTGCCGGACTCGCCGTCCGAGCCCGGCAGCACGGTGAAGTCGGCAGCGATGCGGCCCCGGGGCAACAGGATCAGCCGCGCACCGCCGAGCTGCGATGCCAGACGGTGCAGGCTCGACTCCTCATCGTCGTCCTCGGCCTCCGCCTCGGCGGCTTCGACCGGCCAGCGGGCGAGCTGAGCCAGCAGCGCCGAGCGCAGTATCTGGAACGCGCGCGGATCGAGCGCGCGCACGCCGAACACCAGCAGCGCCTGGGCATCGGCATCCGCGCCGATCGGCCGCTCGATCAGCCCGGTGTCCCGTTCGTCCACGTCGTCGACCATGCCATAGCCGCCCTGTCGCGCCGCTTCGATCCAGACCGGCAGCACCGTGGCGACCGGCGCGGCCAGGCGGCGCGCAGGCAGCGCTTCGGCGCGCAGGCAGAGCTGCCACTCGCCCTCCAGCAGAGCGACGCGCGGCAGACCGATCGGCAGCAGTGCGACGTTCATCCGGCAAGTCGCCTTCGCCAGCGCAGGGTGAGGTCGGTGGCCGCGTCGTCATCTTCGAGCACGAGGTCGAGCGCGCGGTCGAACGCGTCGACGGTCAGGGGCGCCAGCACGCGGAACACGTCACGGTAGAGCGGCACGCGCTCGCGCCGGTTTTCGTCGCCCAACGCGGGCAGCGCGCCGGCCTGCAGCAGCAGGCCGGTGCCGATGGGTATCACATCCACCGCTGGCGGCAACGCCGCGCGGATCGCGGCGTCGCCGCCCAGACGATCGATCCGCGCGCGGTCGATGAAGGTGAGCCAGTTCACGCCCTTGATGCCGTCGTGCCCGACGGTAACCGGGTCGGCTTCGCTCAACAGAATGTCGAGCCCGCGGTGCCGCATCGACCGCGCCCTGGCGAAGGTCTGGCTCGCCTCCTCCTCGTACGGAGAACAGATCAGCGCGTAGCCCGCGACTGCATGCGATGCGCCGAGCCGCGCCACCAGGGCGCCCGTGAAGGCGCGCAACCGTGCGGCGCCGGCTTCGCCCTCCCCGAACGGCACCGCGAGCTGGATCATCGACGGATCGTCCGGATCGCTGTCGACGCCGAGCAGATCGAACATCCAGTGCGGACTGTCGTCGAACCTGGCGCCGTCCTTGATCTCGAACGAGACGATGTTGCGCACCGGTGCGCCGGGGGCCAGCCAGGCGTCGAGCATGCGCAGGGTCTTCGGCCCGACCTTGCGGTGCTCCGACATGGTCTCTGTGGAATAGAAGTTCATCCGCTCCGGCGGGCACCAGTTCTGCCACGCATGCCAGGCGGCCAGCAGGTCGGCCTTGTGCGCTTGCGGCGGTTCGTCGAAAAACACCGTGGCCGCCATCACCAGCGAGGTGAGGCGCACGCCGTCCTGCACGAGTTCCAGATCTTGCGGCACTTTCATGGCCTGTCCTTCGTCATGAGCAAACGCAATTGCCCCGCTTGGCGGCAGCTTCCTGAGGCCCCATCACGCGCACGCTTTTCACGCGCTTGCCATCGGGCCCCTTCATCTTCGGATAGGCGATCTTTTCCTTGCGTGTCTTCTTGGCCGCGCCGACGCTGTAGTCCTGCACGTTGCCGCGGGTGCCCACAGCGGGCATCTTCGGCCGCAGCTTGGATTCGTCGCAGGAGAACTTGGCATCGATGATACGGTTGTCCACCATGAAGTCGGGCTTGCAATTGAAGACCTCCTTGCCCACCGTGACCGTCTCCGTCGGCTCGACCTGCACGTTGGACAGCCCGTGCTTCTTCTTTGCGGCCTTGACGTTGCGGCGCACGCAGGTGTCCTTCTTCTTCCCGAGTGAGGTGCAGGGGCTCAGCGGCGGATGCTGCGCCATGTCGTACACCTTCCGGTCGCAACAGTAGATGGCGCAGGCAATGGCCGCCACCGGCGAGGACGGCATGACCGGAATCTCCATGTTGGGCATGCTGTGCGCGGCTCAGAGGCAGACCGTGTTCTGTTTGTTGTTGTACATCTTGTCGCTCAGCCGACAAGCGCCCTCGCCTTCGAGCTTGACGGTGAACGAGTACGTCAACCAGGTTGCCTCGCCCATGTTCACACTGGACTTGACACCTCCAGCGGTGCCGGGCTCGTCGCCATTGCTGCGCGCGTACTTCGACGGCTTGTGCGCGCACATGTTGCCGCCGTCGGCCTTGACCGTGGTGGTGCCCTCCGACAGCGACGAGGACATCGCGATGTTGGGATAGGGAATCGGCACCGGCCCGCCGGGCGACGGTGTCTTGCACACGTCGGGCACCGTGGCCGCGGCAATGCCGTTGGCGCCCTTGTGGGAGACCGAGAAATTGTCGTTTCGCACCGTCACGCTCATGGCCTGCCCCCAGCATCCGGCAGTGCCATCAGCAGGGCCGAACGCCCGCCGCCGATGGCCTGGCCCAGAAGCAAGGCGGGCCCGGTCACCCGGCCCATGGCGGCTCCCGCGCCGGCCAGCGCCAGCATCAACGGCACGCTCGCGGCGCCGACATCGCCGAACCATTCAACCGGCGTCACCGTGCCAAAGCCCGGTGCCATGCGCTCGGCCAGTCGCACGATCGTGTAACCCAGCTCGTCTGCGCGCTCTGGCATGCCGTTGAGGTCGGCGTACACGGTGCCCACCTGGGGCATGGCGGCATTGCGGTCGGCGAGGGCCTCACGCGCGGCGTGCGTCAGCGCGCGTCCGAGGCGCGGAAGTTCCGGTGCGAGGTCGGGCTCAAACGACAACGCGCCGCCGGCGATCCAGCCCGCCACCCCCGCCGGGCCGGCCCAGTGGGGCGGCCCGAGCAGCACCGCCGCGGCGGCCTCGCCGGGCACGAAGCCGAAGGGATGCACCGGCGAATGCAGCCGCCCGGTGGCGTCCAGCCATTCGAGGCTGACCGGATCGAGCCAGCTGTCCGCGCCCACCACGAGGCAGACGCCGTCGTAGCCCGCGCGCGCAGCATCTGCGGCCGCGCACACCGCAACCGCACCGGCCACATGCCCGTGCTCCAGCACCGAAACGCCGGCCAACTGGTAGCGTCCCGCCAAGACCTCCTCGACCGCTGACACCACGCGAGCTGCCCGGCCGTCGGTACGGGCGCGCTCGGCCTCGGACAGCGCCAGCCACAGGCGCAGAGGCCACCGGCGGCCGCCAGCCACGAGGCCCGCGGCGGACAGGCATTCGTCGACCGCCGTGGCGACGAGTTCCGCGAGCCGCTCGTCGCCTTCCAGTTCGGCAGCCAGCCAGGGGTCTCGCGCCACCACCATCGGTTCGCCCGCAAGGTCGACCATGAACGGGTGCTCCGAGAACTCGGCGATGCCCGAGCATGCCGCCGCCGCCGAGCTCCGCAGGTCGATGCCCAGCGAGGTGCGAGCGCCGGCGCCGAGCAAGCAGAGTTCGCGCGCGGGCCACGCGGCCTTGGTCATTGGAGCATCCTTTTCTCGATCAGCTCGGTGCCTTCGATGCGGTATTTGGCGCCGGTGCACGGCATCGCGTCGGCGTAGGTGAGCACGAGTTTGCAGGGGTCGGGCAAGACGAGCACGGTGCGCAGCACCGGCCGCCGGTAGATCTCCTCGCGGCCGATCCGCACATGGATGCCGAGCGCCAGGCGTGGCACGCGGAAGCTCAGCGCGCCCCACGGCGACATGCCAGCCAAACGGATCAGCGCATGGGGCTGCAGCTGCTGGAACTGCTGATCCGCCGGCGCGGCCAGGAAGAAGCGCTCGTCGAAGTCGGTCGGCAGCAGCGGCAGGCGGTCGTCCTGCCAGGCCTGGTCGTAAGTGCCGGCCCAGCCGGCGCGCGGCTGCCAGTGCCGCGCCACCGGGCCAAAGCCCGCCGGCCGCGGATGTGGATGGTTCACCTCGTCCAGGTAGACGATCTGCGGCGCCGGCCTGTCCAGGAGCCGTGCCGGATCGCGCGCATGACCGCAGCCGGCGGGGTTGCGCATGTCGTGGCCGCCGTCTTCGAGCGGGTCGAAACCGCCGAACGCATGCTCCCAGGCCAGCGGCAGGGTGGTGAAGGGCATCGGCTCCGAGGCTGCCACCGCGAGGCCGCGCCGCGTCCAGAAGCGCTCGCCGCAGACCTGCAGCAGCTTGCGCCGCCCGTCCACCTCCAGCCCCACCACGAGCTCGCTGCGGGGCTGCCGGTTCGGCACCTGCACGCTGCCCTGCACCAGCACGTCGACCCCGCCTTTCGCGTAGTCGATGTCGCTTTCGGCCAGCAGGCTGCTGCGCGCGGGATCGCCGGCGAATACCGGGGCCCGGACGATCGGCATCTGCTGCGCCGCCAACGAGACGCCGCCATCGGCAGCGAGGTCGAACGTGGCCTTGACGACGGTGAGCCAGATGTCATGACCGTCCCGATCGGCCGCCAGCGTGGTGGTCGCCGCGTACGGTGTGCTGTTGCCGAGCTGCCAGTCCATGGCTCAGTTCAGATGCACGCTGCCACCCTTGACCCGGTTCACGCCCGACGACCGGCTCAGCACGTAGCAGCCCTCGATGAGCACCTTGCCGGCCCGGGTCAGCGTGATGCTGGCCTTGCCGCATCGCAGCACAAGCTGCTCGCGCGCACTCACGATCAGGCGCTCGCCATCCCTGTCGACCGCGACCTGGCCGGGCACTTCCTGCAGCGGCCAGCCGTCGTCCTGCCGCAGCACGCCCATCACGATCGGCAGCGCCGCATCGCCACCTTCGAACACGAGCATGACCGGGTGCCCGATGTGCGGCCCCTGCAGGTCCACCACGCTGCGTGCGCGCAGCGCGGCCGTGCCGGGCTGCCCCGGATACCGCACCAGCGGCGTGCGGCCTTGATCGGCGATGGCGATCAGTTCGCCGACGACGACTGCAGGCAACGGCGGCGACGGTGCCGCGGCCCGGAGTTGCTGTTCGATCGGATCCCTTGCGCTCATGTTCACCTCCGCATTGCTTCAGTTCTGCAAGACCTTGGAGCCCTTGATCACCACGTCGCTGCTGGCCTTGACGTTGATCTTGCCGGAGCCTTCGATCGTGATGTTCTTGCCCTTGATCTGGATGGTGCCGTCCTTCTTCAGGAGGATGCTGGCGCTGCCGGTCGTGATCGAGATCGAGTCGCCGGCCTCGATCACGAGGTTCTTTCCCACGTTCAGCGAATCGTCCTTGCCGATGCGGGTGGTGCGAGCTTCGCTGACGGTGCGCGATTCCTCGGCGCCGACGTTGGTGGACAGCGCCGAGCCGACGTCGACCGACCGGTCGGCCCCGACGCTGGTCGACTGGCTCGCACCCACATTCACGGTCTGGCTCGCCCCCACCGTCACCGCCTGCGTCGCGCCGATCGTGACTTCCTGGGCCGCGCCAACGGTAATGGTTTCGTTGACGCCCACGGTGTGGGTGCGCTGCAGCGCCACGGTGGCGGTCTCGCTGGCCCCGACGGTGATGCTGCGGTTGGCACCGATGGAAATGGTCTCGTTGATGTCCACGGTCTCGGTGCGGTTCTGGTGGATCGTGATGGTCTCGTTCCTGTCGACGGTTTCGGTTCGCTGACCATGCACGGTGATCGTCTCGTTGTTGTCGACCGTCTCGGTGCGGTCGTGCTTGACGTGCGTGGTCTCGTCGTGGTCGATGGTCTTCTTGCGATCGTGGCCGACCCAGTGGGTCTCGTCGTTCTCGACCTCGATGTCCTGGTTCTTCTCCGCGTGCAGGTAGACCTGCTCGGCGCCCTTCTTGTCTTCGAACCGGAACTCGTTGCAGTTGGCCGCCGAGCCCTTCGGCGTGGAGCGGGTTCGAAAGCCGCTTTGGGTGTGGGAACCGAACGGGATGGGTTGATCGTCGTTGTAGACGCGCCCGATCACCAGCGGTCGATCCGGGTCGCCGTTCAGAAAGTCGACCACCACCTCCTGACCGATGCGCGGGATGAAATAGCCACCCCACCCCTTGCCGGCCCAAGGCTGAGACACGCGCACCCAGCAACTCGACTTCTCGTCGCTCTTGTCATAGCGATCCCAATGGAAGTGCACCATGACGCGGCCGAAATCGTCGGCATGGATCTCCTGGCCGGACGGTCCGACCACGATGGCAGATTGCGGCCCCGGCATCACGACACGCGGCGTGTTGCGCGGTGGCCGGAACGGGATTCGCTCGGACACCAGCGTCAGCAGGAATACACAGGCGCCCCGCGTCGTGCTCGCGAGCGCGGGCGTGTTGCGCGACAGCAGGGCCAGCGCAGCCAGCGTGGACGGATCACCCGCCTCCCGCGCGATCGCGCCCTGCAGGCTGGCGGCCACCGGCTCGTCGGTGGCGCCGCGGTCGAGGCCCTCGTAGCCCGGATGGCTCACCACGAAAGTGCAACCCGCCACGATGTAGTCGCCGTCGCGCGCGCCGTCGGGGTCATCCTTGAAGGAAAAGGTCCGGCCCACGGCCACGTCCGGCCACGTGGTCAGTGCCCAGTGCCGCTGTCGCCGCGCGCCGAGTTCGTCGCCCCGCACCTTGCCGCGGTCGTCCGTGTCGTCGCCGGAGAAGTAGCCGCCGGCGAACTCGAAGCTTTCGAAGTCGGCGAGCTCGTAAGCGTCGGGTGCACCGCCACTCGCTTCCAGTCGCTTGCGGATGGCCTTGAAGTCGCTGTCCCGCGAGTCGAACTTGCCCGTGTCGAGCTGGTGCGCGCTGATCCAGTGCGTGATCTCGTTGAAGCGGGCTTCGCTGGTGCCGGCGACGCGGTGGTGCAGCGTGTCGGCCACCGGCAATCTCGCATGCGCCATGTCGCTTGCGTCCGACATGTACATGGTCCCTGGCGCCTCGTGCGCGTCGAACCAGTAGTAGATGCCCTCGTCCTCCAGCAGGCGCGAGACGAACTGGTGGTCGCTCTCCTGGAACTGCACGCAGTACCGGCGCTCGGCATGGTGGCCGACCACGGCAGTGGTGTCGGTGTTCTTGAAGGGCTTGATCGGACTGTCCTCGAACACGGCGTTGACGACGTCGAGCACCTTCTTCGCCTGCTGAATGCGCGAGTTGAGGCGCTTGGTCAACAGCCAGAACCACGATCGGAGCTCGATGCGGTATTCATGAAAGCGGCCGACCGTCCCGGTGCGCGCCAGCCGCACGGCGTGGCCCTGGCAGTGGCGCTTGTGCCGTGCGCCGTCGGCATCGAGAAAATCGATCTCCAGATCGAAGGCGTGTCCAAGCACGTCGTTCGCAGCGATCCTGCCGTTCCTGGAAAGCACGGTGAGTTCATAGCGGGAGGATTGCGACAGGCCCTCGTGACCTACCACACGCCAGAACATCAGGTCGTCCACAACCGGCGAATCACTGCGGATGTTGAACTGAGTGTCGGCCATGGCGAATCCGAACGTTGGCGACGGCTTCTCAGGCGGCGAGCAACAGGATCTTGGGCTGACTGGGCACCAGCCGACACCCGGGCGCGTTGGTGCTGTTCTGAAGCGACACACTGGTCATGCGCGTGGCGGGAAGCCCTTTGAGCAAGACCGTGAACGCGCCGGTCAGATGCCGGCTCGGTCCCATCACCATGCCCGAGGCGACGCCGGTGGCCAACCCTGCGTTGTCGCCATTGGTCATGGGAATCGTGGTTCCCATGTTGTGAGCGGGCGCCCCCACGAACAGGATATTGGGAACGTTCGGAACGGCCATCGGCCCCATCGCGATGTTGGGATAGGGGATGGGCACCGGCCCGGCCGGACTCGGCGTGAGGCAGACGTCGGGGAACGCCATATCGGTTCCCATGAGTTGGCAGTTGGCGAACATGAGTTGTGCTCCAGCGGGTCAGCCGAGGTGGATCTGTTCGCCGTCGAACTTGACCAGGTTGTCGGCGTTGGCAATGAGGTTCGCGGCCTGCAGCTGCATCGACTGGTCTGCGCGGTAATCGATCTGCTTGCTGCGCACCTGGTCCATCCCGTCCACGGTGCGCTGACTCCAGCGGGAGAACTGAACCACCCGATCCGCAAAGCTCTCGAGCAAGTCGCCGATGACCTTGATGCGGCCGAACGACCAGGTGGCCTCACGGCCGACGCCGGTGAACTTCTGCGTGCACAGCGCAGCCGATTCGGCCTGCACAGACAGCTGGCGGCTCATCAGCCGGAGGCTGTCGGCACGCACGGTCAGCGCGCCGCCTGGCGCCTCCAGACTGGCCCCGGCCGGCAGGCACACGCGGGCAGGCTGGCCGCCCGGGTCGCGCTCCAGGATGGCGGTCACGTAAAGGCCCTGTGTCAGATCGCCGGCGAGCCAGACCCGGTCGCCGGCCTGCGGCGCGAGCAGACAACTTGCGGCCTGCCTGGCGCACACCGGACCTTGGGCCGTATCGACAGTGCAGATCCGGGTGGCTTCGTCGACCGACCGCACCGCGCCGGCGCATTGCAGGGGCTGGCCACACAGGTGCAGCAGGGGATCTTCTCTTTTGCTCATGGTCTGGGCTCCGCGGGAAATCAAAAAAAATCAGGCCGCCAGTTCCACCGGCCGCCACCGCTCGGCGGCCAGCAGTTCGGGGTCGCTGTCCAACGCACGCATCCGGTCGGTGTACCGTGCGCCCGGATCGGTCACGCCATGCAGGTTGGCGCGGAACATCGATGCGTCGCGCACATCGGCCCCGGTCAGGTCTGCGCGGGAAAAATCGGCGTAGGTGAGGTCGCAGCCAGTCAGGTCGGCATCGACCAGTTCGGCGCCGACCCAATTGCTCTGGTAGAGGTCGGCCAGGCGAAAACTGGCACCGTGCGCTCTCGCCCCGACAAACAGCGCCTGCCGGAGATGCGCCCGATGGAACGACGCGTTGACCAGATCGGCTTCCATGAAGATCGCGTTGGGCGCCTGCGCATCGTCGAACACGGCGCCCGGCAACTTGGCGCCCTGGAAGTTCGCTTTCCCGAGCGTCGCTTTCGAGAAGTTGCAGCCGGTGAGGTCGGCGCCCATGAACTGGACGTGGAGGAAGGCCTGCTGTGCGAAATCGAGACCGGCCAGGTTCGACTTGATGAACACCGCCGTCGAAAATGAGGCGCGCGAAAACGTGCTCTGCCTCAAATCGCATTCGAGGAACACCGCGCGGTCCAGCGATGCGTCGGACAGGTCCAGCTTTCCCACGGTGCAATCCGCCAGCGTTGTCTTCCTGAGCACGGCGCCCCTGAAGATGACCTGACGCAGATCTGTCTTGCTGAAATTGACAAAGTCGAGCCGGCTTTCGCTCAGGGCCAGCGAGTCGATGTCGCATCCGGTGAAGCTGGTGCTGGTCAGCGCCGCGTTCGCCATGGCAACGCGCTCGAAGCGCGACCCGCTGAATGCGGTGCCGGACGCATTGCACTCGTTCAGTGATGTTCGTTCGAAGTGGCAGGCGATGAAGCGCGCGTCCGTCAGGTCGGAACGGTCCATGCGCGTGCCGACAAGACGGCAGCGTTCGAACACCGTGGCCGAAAGATCCGCCCCGGTCAGATCCATGTCGGAGAGATCCTGTGCAATCACAGGTTCCGCCTGTTGCACCCGACGCAGGATTTCGGCCTTATCCATGATGGAGCTGGCCTTCGGACGGTGCACGGTAGCGCGGATAGGTGCGCATGCGGGTGGTCAGTGCGCCGTCGACCTGCACATTGCCCGACACGCGCACGCGGGCAAAGTCGCTCTGGAAAAGATTGGCATGCCTCATGTCGGTGTCCACAAGACGGGCATGCTGCAGCACTGCTCCGGACAGGTTGGCCGAAGCCAGCCGTGCGCCCGTGAGGTCGGCGCGCACAAAGCGCGCCTGGCGTGCATCCGCCTGGTGGAAATCGGCTTGCGAAAGGTCGCAGTTGCTGAAGTCCGCACCTTGCAGCACCGCCGCGCGAAATACCGAGCCGGCAAGGCGCGCATCCCGGAAATTGACGTTGGACACCTCGGCTGAGCTGAAGTCAGTGCCGGCAAGGTCGCAGGCCTGGATGAAGCAGCCGGATTGAATGCGCAAGCCCCGGAACCGCGCGCGCGGCGCCGTGACGCCGACGAAGGCGCACTTGTCGAGCCGGGCTTCGGAGAAGTCGGCACCTTCGAGCTTGCACTCCAGGAAGGTGCAGCCACTGAAATGCGCGCCCGCAAAGACACAGCCGCTCAGATCGAGCTTGTAGAAGGTCAACATCTCGCTGGCCGTCGCGCCTGTGCAATCGAGCGCCCTCGTCGACGCGCCGTCGAGGCGAACGCCGTCGAGCCTCGCGCTTCTCCAGCTCACTTCCACCAGGGTGGCGCCGGAAAAGATCGCGCCGGCGAGATTCGCACGGTCGAGATCGGACTTCTCGATGTGTGCGCCGCCCAGATTGGCGTTGCGCAGATCGGCCCCCGCACAGTGCGTCGACTGCAGGGTCGCATGCGCCAGGACAGCGTCCTGCAGGTTGGCGCCAGCGAGATTCGCGCCGGTGAGGTTGACACCCTCCATCAACGCGCCGGCAAGGTCGGCGCCCTGCAAGTCGAGACCGGCCAGATTGGCACCCGAAAGATCCCAGTCCCGAAAGCCCGCCTTCTGCGCGTGGCGCGCAAGGACGCGCTGACGCAGCGCGTCGGACTCGGCGTCCGGCAGGGAATCGACCGGCTGTCGCCAATGCGCCGTCGTTCGGTAGGCGGTCATCTCGGCCCGCTGCCCGTCGTCCCACCGGGCCATGATTTCGGGGTCGCCGAGCATGTCTGCGAGCTCCGGAACATCGGTCCCCGCCGCCTTGCCGCGCGCGATCATTGCCGCGAAATCGTCGCGCAGGTCCTGCGCCCAGGGCTTTGGCGGCCCGCGCGTATCGACCCCCGACATCTCCCGTTCGATCAGGCTGAAATCCGCGTTTTCACGCTCGAGAACGGCCTTGATCTCTTTCAGGTTCTTCTGCTTGGCGCCTTCGGCCTCCGCTCGCAGCGCAGGTGCCTTGGCGGCCGTCTCTTTTTGCACCCGGATGAGATCGTCAAGCGATTTGATTTCTTCCGGTGCAGGCCCCTTCACCGGCGGCCCGTGGCCGTCGTCGGGATCCAGGCCATGCGCCGAGACCAGCTCGCGGGCCGCGGCACGCTCGCGCTCGCCACGGAGCACGCCACGTTCGAGCGCACGGTTCCCCACCTTCCTGAAGTCGATCAGCGGCACGGACAGGTCCGCCGGTGAAAGATCCTCCTCGCGCAGCGATTCGATGGCGCCGAACTCCCTGCCGATTCGCTTTTCCCGAACCTCGACGTAGTGCGCATCGGCCCGCGGCCGGCCGAGGTGTTCGACAGCGCACATCACGTCCATCACATCGGCGCCATCGTCTTCGGCAATGTCGTGCATTCCCTGGAAAATGAGGATGACGCGCTCCGCCGCGGGGAAGAAATGCAGCGTGTTGAGCCGCATCGCGACTTCCTTGAACTTGTCCTGCCCCTGCAGCCGATGGGTCATGAAGACGCGCGAACGAATACCCGGCAGACGCGCGTCCAGCAACGGATGCACGGGATGCATGTTGCGAAAGGCGCACTCTTCGTCGCCGCGAAAAGGGGCAGGCTGCTGCTGGTCTTCCGGCGCGGTGTTGAAGAAGCGCCAATCCGTGTCGGATGCCACCGCGGGAAAGTCGTTCTTGAGCCAGGCCTCGTCGTAGCTGCCGAGGTACTTCGCACGCTGAGGCCGACTGGCGTCCATGGCGCCAAAGCCAGCGGGAGTCACCTTCTGCGCAGGTGTCACGATCAAATCGGCTGGATCCTCGACATTGGGCGCGAAGCGCAACAGGCCGCCGTCGACCTCGACCGGCGCAGCGCCCTTGCCCGCCGGGTTGCTCGCGAAGCCTTCGCCACCATAGGCCTGGCGCCACGACAGCGGCATCCGGTCGAATCGTGCCGGTTTGCTGAGCGAATCGCCCTGCCAGAGCCGGTCACCGAAGACGGACAACTGCTTGCCCAACTCGCCTACCCTGGCCGCCACGGTGCAGCCGTAGCCCTCGGTGTCGTGCGGGAAGGCAAAGCCCGAAATCAGATATTCCGCACGCGTGCGCACGATGCTTTCGTCCAGCGGCATCTCCGCGTCGCCATGCTCGGCCCAGAACTGCCACAGCTCCTTTTCGGAATAGAGCTTCCTGGACGATCCCAGCTCGGCCATGACGAGCACCGAGAACACCATCCTGGTTGCGGAGCGGAACTCGAAGCACCGCGAAAGGAGCGAGGTGCAATGGGGCTTGAGAACTTTCATCTCGGTGTGTCAGAAGAACATCGTGATGCCGTTGTAGGCCACCTTCGCCGGCGCGTTTTCCGCATTCAGCGAACTGATGGTCTTGGCGCTCATGTCCATCTTTGAAAGCGCTATCCCGACCGCCTCGAACTTCAGCGAGCCGACAGCGATGGACGTGCCGTAGAAGTCCGTCTTGACCGAGTTGACGCCGATCGAAAGGACATTCAGATCGAGCTTGCTCATGTAGCCCTCCGTCAGCGAGCCGCCCACCTTCATCAGCGTCTGGTCGACGATCTTGGTGCCTCCCGGTGCGATGACGGTGAAGCCGGCCGGGGCGGTGAAGGTAATCGGTCCGCCGGCAGTGACGCTCATCGCCCCGCCCACCGTCTGGGTGAAGGACGCCCCGATGTTCTGCGTCATGGAAGCGCCCACGGTGTCCGTGCGCGAGGCGCCGATCGTCGTCGCTTCGCTGGCGCCCACGGTGCGGGTCTCATTGGAGCCGACCGTGTGCGTGCGATCCGATCCGATGGTCACCGTCTCGCTGGCACCCACCGTCTCGGTGCGGTTGGATCCGACGGAGATGTTCTCGTTGGCGCCCACCGTCTCGGTGCGGTTGCTGCCGATGTCGATGGTTTCGTTCACCCCCACCTTTTCGGTGCGGTGGCGCTTGACCTCGACGTTCTCGTCATGGTCGACGGTCTTCTTGCGGTCGTGGCCGACCCAGTGGGTCTCGTCGTTCTCGACCTCGATGTCCTGGTTCTTCTCGGCATGCAGGAAGACCTGCTCGGAGCCCTTCTTGTCGTCGAAGCGGAACTCGTTGAAGTTGCTGGCGTTGCCCTTGGGCGTGGAGCGCGTGCGAAAGCCGCTCTGGGTGTGCGAGTCGAACGGAATCGGCTGGTCGTCGTCGTACACGCGGCCCATGATCACGGGCCGGTCCGGACTGCCGTTGATGAAGTCGACGATCACCTCCTGCCCGATGCGCGGGATGAAGTAGCCGCCCCAGCCCTTGCCGGCCCACGGCTGGGAAACGCGCACCCAGCAGGTGGAGTCCTCGTCCTCCTCGCCGTAGCGATCCCAGTGGAACTGCACCTTGACCCGGCCGTGCGAGTCCGCAAAGATCTCCTCGCCCGGAGGGCCGACGACGATCGCGGTCTGCGGGCCCGGCATGATGGCGCGTTGCGTCTGGCGCTGCGGCCGGAACGGCACGGCCGCCGGCAGCGCCGCGATGACGAAGCTCTGGTTCACGCTCGTCGAGCCGTTCTCCGCCCGGATGCCGATGAGCTCGTCGACCAGGTCGGCGTCGCCCGCGTTCAGCGGGTCGCCGGGGGAAAGCGTCTCGAGCACCTTGCGCAACTCCCCGCCTTCGTTTCGAAAACTGTTCAGGGGCGTTCCCTCGTAGCCCGGGTGGGTCACGACGAAGGCACATCGTCCGATCAGGTAGTCGGCGTCCTGCGGGCCGGGTCCATCCGCCGCATAGTGGAAGCACCAGCCGGGCGCCACATCGGGCCAGGCGATGAGGCCGTGAAAGAACTGGCGGCGCGCCGCCAGCTCTTCCATCCGGATCTTGGCGACTTCCGCGCTGTCGTCGCCCTGGAAATAGCCGCCGGGAAATTCGAAGACCTCGAGATCGGCAAGCTCGTGGCTGTCCGGGTCGCTCTTGTCGCCCTTCAGCTTGACCTTGATGGCCTTGAAGTCGCTGTCGCGCGAGGCGTATTTCCCGGACTCCGCAGCCTGGGCCTCCCAGAAGAAATCGAACTCGTTGTAGCGGGTCTCGCTCGCGCCCGACCTCAACCCGAGCAGGGTGTCGGCAGCCGGCAACTTGCCGTGCGCCACGATGCTGTTGTCCGCGAAGTGCATGGTGCCGGGCGCGTCGTGGCCGCCGAACCAGTAGTAGATGCCTTCGTCCTCGAGCAGGCGCGACAGGAACTGGTAGTCGCTCTCCTGGTGCTGCACGCAGTAGCGGCGCTCCGGGTGCACGCCCTTCACCTGGTCGAAGTTGGTCTTCTGGAAGCGCTTGATCGGGCTGTCTTCCAGCACGGCCTCGATCACCTGGCGCACCGTCTTTTCCTGGAAGATGCGCGAGTTGGTGCGCTTGGTGAGCAGCCAGAACCAGGAGCGCAGGGTGATGTGGTACTGCGTGTAGCGACCGACCGGCGCGGCACGCACGAAGCGCACCGCATGGCCCTGCGCATGGCGCTCGTGCTTCGTGCCATCGCCATCCTGGAACTCGATGGCCACGTCGAACGCGTAGCCGAGGATCTTCCTGGGGTCGATCGAATCGTTCTTCGAGAGCACGCGCAGTTCATAGGCCGACGGCCGGGAGAGCGACTCCTGCCCGACGATGCGCCAGAACATCAGGTCGTCGTTCGCGGGCGATTCGCTCTTGATGCGGAATTCGTTGTCGGCCATGGATTGCGCTTTCGGGATTCGGTCGGTCGGTCAGTCGAAGGCGTAGGTGAAATCGGCATCCTTCACATCGAGCGCGACGCGCTTGATCTCGCCGCCCGCCGCGAGGCGCTGCAGATACTCCACCGAGATCGTCGGCAGCACCGTGTTGGTGAGGATGGCGTCGATGGCGCGCCCGCCCGATTCCACGTCGTTGCAACGCGCCACCACCTGCTTGACCACCGCTTCCGTGTATTCGAACGGCACGCCGTGGTTCTGCGCCACACGCTTCTGGATGCGCCCGAGCTGCAGGCGCACGATCATCGCCATCATCTCGGGCGACAGCGGGTAGTAGGGAATGGTGACGATGCGTCCCGGCGCACCGCCTCGGTCAGGATGCCGCCCTCGCCGTAGCCCACGTAGCCGGGCGGCGCGCCCTTGAGCGTGGAGACGGTGTGCGCCTCCTGGAACTCGCTCATGTTGATGGTGATGATGTTCTGCTCGCCGCCGTACAGCGCCTCGGCCAGCGCGAGCGCGGTCTCGGTCTTGCCGACGCCCGAGGTCCCGCACAGCATGAACACGCCGATCGGCTTGCCGGGGTTGTCCAGGCGTGCACGCGAGGTCTGGATGCGGCGCGCGATCATCTCCAGACCGTGCTTCTGCCCGATGACGCGCTGGTTCAGCGTGTCGGCCAGCTTGAGCACCGCCTCGACTTCGTTCTTGACCATGCGCCCGACCGGAATGCCGGTCCAGTCCGCCACCACGGAAGCCACGGCCTGTTCGTCGACCGACGGCAGGATGAGCGGCGACTCGCCCTGCACGGAGGCGATCCTTGCCTGCAGTTCGTGCAGTTCGGTCAGCAGTGCAGCGCGGTCCGGTGCGGCCGCCGCCTCGCTGCCCTCGGCCGGCGCTGCCGCAGACACATCCACTGGCTGGCTGCCCTTGCGCAGTTGCGCGCGCAACGCGAGCAGCCGGTCGACCAGGCCCTTTTCTTCCTGCCAGCGCGCGTTGAGCTTCTCGAGCTGGGCGTTCGCTTCGGCGAGCGAGCCGGTGACCAGCGCGGTGCGCTTGGCGACGTCGATGCCGATGGTCTCTTCGCGCCCGATGATCTCCTGCTCGACCGTGAGCGCCTCGATGCGGCGCATGCAGTCTTCCACCTCGGGCGGCGTCGCGTGCTGGCTCACGGCCACGCGCGCACACGCGGTGTCGAGCAGGCTCACCGCCTTGTCGGGCAACTGGCGCGCAGGAATGTAGCGATGCGACAGCTTCACGGCCGCTTCGATGGCCTCGTCGAGCAACTGCACGCGGTGGTGCTTTTCCAGCACGCTCGCCACGCCGCGCAGCATCAGGATGGCCTTGGTCTCGTCCGGCTCGGGCACCTGCACGACCTGGAAGCGCCGCGTGAGCGCCGGGTCCTTCTCGATGTACTTCTTGAATTCGGCCCAGGTGGTGGCGCCGATGGTGCGCAGGTTGCCGCGCGCGAGGGCGGGCTTGAGCAGGTTGGCCGCGTCGCCGGTGCCGGCGGCACCGCCCGCGCCCACGAGGGTGTGGATCTCGTCGATGAACAGGATGATCGGCGTGGGCGAGCTCTGCACCTCGTCGATCACCTGGCGCAGGCGCTGCTCGAACTCGCCCTTCATGCTCGCGCCGGCCTGCAGCAAGCCGATGTCGAGCGTGAGCAGCTTCACGTCCTTGAGTTGCGGCGGCACGTCGCCGCGCGCGAGGCGCTGCGCGAAGCCTTCCACCACCGCCGTCTTGCCGACGCCGGCCTCGCCGGTGAGCAGCGGATTGTTCTGACGCCGGCGCATGAGGATGTCGACGATCTGCCGGATCTCCTCGTCGCGGCCGGTGACCGGGTCCATCTCGCCCTTCTTGGCCTTCTCGGTGAGGTCGATCGCGAACTTCTTGAGCGCATCGCCCTTGCCCATCGCGGCCGGCGCCATCGCGCCGCTGTCTTCGCCGGGCGCGCCGGAGCCCATGCCGGTGCCGTCCTGCGCACGCATCTGCGCCTCGGGCGAGGCGTCGCAGATCTTCACGAAGTTGTCGGCGAGGTCTTCGACCTTGATCTTCTCGAACTGCTTCGACAGGCCGAACAGCGGGTTGCGCAGGCTCTGCGTCTTGAGCATGCCGACCAGCAGGTA
>SEGN01000272.1 GCA_004211245.1 Variovorax sp. | reverse complement strand
CCGATGCGAGTGTGATTGACCAGCACGTACAGTGCGAGCGCCACCAGCAGCCCTGCGCCGAGGATCAGCAACCGGTAGGACGGATAGGGCAGCCCTTCCATCAGCTCGACCGGCCCCGCCAGCGCGGCCGGCGTCGATGCCATCACCGGCGAAGGGCCCCACACCATCTTGACGATGTCGTCGGCCACGAGGATCACGCCGAAGGTGGCGAGCACCTGGGCCAGGTGATCGCGCGTGTAGAGCCGGCGCATCAGCAGCACCTCGACCAGCAGCGCGACCACCACCGTCACGACCACCGCGATCACGATGGCGGCCGTGAACGACCCGGTGCGCGTGTGCGCTTCGGCCGCCACGTAGGCACCCGCCATGAACAGCGAGCCATGCGCCAGGTTCAGCACGTCCATGATGCCGAACACCAGCGTGAGGCCGGCCGCCAGCAGGAACAGCATCAGGCCGTAGCCGAGGCCGTTCAGCAGCTGCTCGAGAAGGAGGATGCCGCTCACCGGAACGCCCGAGCCGAAGCGCTTACTTCAAGGCGCATTTATCGGAGTAGGTGTCGCCGTAGTTCGTGAGCAGCGTGCTCACCGTCTTGTTCGTGACCTTGCCTTGCGCGTCCTTGCCGATCACGCGAAGGTAGAAGTTCTCGATGGGATAGTGGTTGTTCGCGTACTTGAAGCTGCCCCGGGTCGACGCGTAGTTGGCCTTCTTCAGCGCTGCCACCATGGCCTCGCGGTTCTGCGCGTTGCCGCCCGACTGCTTCACCGCCGCGTCCATCGCAAGGATCGCGTCGTACGCCTGCGCTGCGTAGAGCGACGGGTAGCGGCCGTTGTATTCCTTCTTGAAGGCCGCGACGAAAGCCTTGTTGGCCGCATTGTCCAGGTCGTGCGCCCAATGCGACGTATTGAACAGCCCCAGCATCGGGTCGCCCACCGCGCCGATCACGTCCTCGTCGGCCGAGAAGCCGCTCGTGACCAGGGTGATGTCCTTCGAGAGGCCTGCGCCGACGAACTGCTTGATGAAGTTGATGCCCATCGCACCCGGCAGGAAGAAGTAGATCGAGTCGGGCTTGGCGGCGCGGATCTGCGCGAGTTCGGCCGCGTAGTCGATCTGGCCCAGCTTGGTGTAGAGCTCGTCGGCCACGGCACCCTTGAACTGGCGCTTGAAACCGGTCAGGGCGTCCTTGCCGGCCGGGTAGTTCGGCGCGATGAGCACCGTTTTCTTGAAGGCGCGGTCCTGCGCGAACTTGCCCGCGGCTTCATGGAACTGGTCGTTCTGGTAGGCCGTGCCGAAGAAGTAGGCGTTGCACTGGGCACCCGCGAACTGGCTCGGCCCCGCATTGGCGGAGAGGTACGGCACCTTGGCGGCGAACAGCGTGGGGCCGACGGCCAGTGCGATGTTGGAGCCGATCGGCCCCGAGAAGATGTCGATCTTGTCGCGCTGCACCATGCGGTCCACCAGCTGCTTGGCCTGGTCCGGGCTGCCGGCCATGTCGGCCTGGATGAATTCGACATCCTGGCCGCCGAGCTTGCCGTTGAGTTGCTTGATGGCCAGCGCGAAGCCGTCGCGGGCCTCCGCGCCGAGGGCGGCGAACGGACCGGAGATGTCGAGCGCCAGACCGACCTTGACCGGTGCGGCGTGCGCCGCGACAGCCGCGCCCACCGCGGAAACCAGGGCCAGCGCGCGCAGCGAGCGTTGCAGCGTGGACGATGTCGAGAACGTTGAAGCCATGAAAGCCCTCCGGCAAGATTGAAACAGCGCACCAAAAACGGGGCCCGAGCATTGTGCCGAGCCCCAAGACCGTTCACGGATAAATACTTTAACCATAAACTATCTTGTGTCAACGGCACATGCACGAATGGTGCCAACGCCTCAACCGCGGAAAGGATTGGACGTGGCGAACCAGAGCCCGATGCCGGTGGCGATGATGAAGGCGCCGTCGGTCACGCCAGCGATCAGGAAGAACTTGGTCTGCAGCGTGTCCACCAGTTCCGGCTGGCGGGCCGTGCCCTCCAGGAACTTCGAGCCGACGATGCCGATGCCGATGCAGGAGCCGAACGCGGCGATGCCGATCAGCAGGGAAACGCCGAGGGGGAGGATGTCGAAGCCGTTCATGGCGGGGTCCTTTCTTCGCGTGATTGAACGTGGCTCCAATGTCGCCCGGGCGCGGCGGCAGGTCCATGACGCGGAACGTCATGGAACTCACCGCGGGCCGACGCTTCAGCGCGGTAGCGAGCCGCCCAGGGACGCGCGCAACCGCTCCCCGGCATAGGCCTGCGCCTGCCGGGCCTTCTCGAGGACCGCTGCCGCGCCGAAGAATTCGTGGGCCACGCCTTCGTACTCGCGGCGCTCGACGGCGACACCAGCGTCTTCCAGCGCCTCCTCGAGCTTGGCACCGTCGCTGCGCAGCGGATCCAGGCGCGCGTTGATGATCGTGACGGGCGGCAATCCCTTCAGGTCCGCATCGATCAACGACAGACGCGTGTCCTGCAGATCGGCTTCGCTGCGCACCAGATGATCGACGAACCACTTGACCATCGCGCGGTTGAGCGGCTTGGCGATCGCGTTTTCGATGTACGACTCGGTGTTGAGGCTGGTCTGCGCCACCGGATACACCGTGAGCACGTGCAACGGCAAGGGAAGGCCAGCGTCGCGCACGGCGAGCGCCGTCGCCACGGCGAGGTTGCCGCCGGCGCTTTCGCCGGCCAGTGCGATCCGCGAGGGATCGCCATTGAGGCTTGCTGCATTCGCGGCCAGCCAGCGATAGGACGCCAGCGCATCGTCCCACGCCGCAGGAAACCTGTGTTCGGGTGCCTGCCGGTAGTCCACCGACACGACGATGGCCTGAGCCGCTTTCGCCAGTCCTCGTGCGCCGCCGTCGTAGACGTCCTTGTCGGCAATCACCCAGCCGCCGCCGTGAAAGTAGAGGATGACCGGAAACGGGCCCGTGCCGGTGGGCGTGTAGACGTTGGCAGGAAGATCGCCTGCCGCGCCGCTGACCGATGCCGCGGTCAAGGTGACACCTGGCACCAGATCTTCCGGCCGCGTCGATCGGCCCTGGTCCGTCAGCAGCTTGTGAACGGCGTCGGCCGCGGTGGGCTGCTGGCGGGCCTCCTCCACCGAAAGCTTCTCGATGGCCTTCGGCGCCAGCGATTCGTGTGCTTTCGCAAGGTCGAGCTGATCATCGTCGGCCCGCAGCGAAGCGACGGCGTTCGATACGGCGTTGAGGATGGGGTTGGGTTTGCCTTGGTCGTTGTCGCGCATGAAGTACCTTTTCGCAATGAGATAGAAAGGTTTCAATTTCGACCGGCGCAGGTCCGCCCCCTTGTCGGACGCAAGCGAATCCCTGCGTGGGCAGCGCAAGCGCTTGCGCCATGCGCCGACCGACCCTGCGGCGGTGTAAGGTCGCCCGATGCGCACCGTTCCCCCTCCCCACACCGATGGCCACAGCCGCCGGCGCATCGCGCTCGCGATGGGCGCCCTGCTGGCTGCAGCGTCGTCCGTGTTGCCTGCAGGCGCCCAGTCCGCACCTTCCGCGGGCCGACCCGAGTCGATGTACGAAGGCGTGCTCGGCACGGGCGCCATCGGCATGACGATCGTCCATCCCCGCGGCGGCGAAACCGCGCTCACCGGGCATTACTTCGCGGCCGGCGTGCTGAAGGACATCCCGCTCACGGGCAGCTTCCAGGCCGGGCGGCTGATCCTTCGGGAGGCCGGTGGCGGCGCCTTTGTGCTGGCGTTCGTCGACAACGGCTTCGCGGGCGGCAAGCCGCTCGACTTCGGCAACAGCATCGGCCTCACGGGCCAGTGGACACAGGGCGCCACGCGCCTCGCGGTCACGCTCGGCAGCACCGGCAGCCGCGTGGCCGGCGGGCGACGCTATGCGCAGGTCACACGCGAGTCCGACGAGGCGTTCGAGGCACGCGTGCAGGGCTTCCATCGCGCGGTCCTGGCAGGCGACCGTGCCGCAGCGGCAGGCTACGTCGCGTTTCCGCTGCGTGTGACCAGCGCCGGCAAGAGCCGCCAGATCGCCTCGGCCGAGCAACTCGACTGCCTGGATGTGCTGAAAGAAGCCTTGCCGCACGACATGTTCGTGGCGCGCGGGCAGGCCATGATCGGCAACGGCGTGGCGTGGTTCGGTGCCAATGGCGCCGTCGCGATCAACCTGCCGTGAAAGTGATTCGCCCGGCGTTGAATATGTGATCCCAGCACCCCTCAATACCCGACGCCGCGCACCCCCCCTGCGGCACGCAGCGATTCCCCCGTCACCCAATGCGAGTCCTGCGACGCCAGGAAGACCGCCACCGGCGCAATGTCCTCCGTCTCCCCGAAGCGGCCAAGCGGTGTGCCGGCAATCAGCTTTATGCCGAATTCGCCGGCGAAGTTTCCTTCGGTGGCCGGCGTATTGGTATGACCCGGCAAGATCGCGTTCACCCTGATCTTGCGCGGGCCCAGCTCACGTGCCAATGCGAACGTCATCGTGTCGACGGCGCCCTTGGTCGCCGCGTACACGCTGGATGCCGGAGAGGGGTCGGTGCTCAGGATCGAACTGATGTTGATGATGCTGCCGCCCTCATTGCCGAAAAGTCTTGCCGCCTCGCGTATCGCCAGAAAGTAGCCCAGCACATTGACATTGAACTGCCGGTGGAAGGCCTCTTCGGTCAGGTCGGAGACCATCTCGAACACTGCCAGGCCCGCGTTGTTCACCAGCACATCCAGCTTGCCATGATCTGATGCGACGGTGTCAAACAAGCGGATCACATCGGCCGACTTGCTCATGTCTGCCTGCACCGCGACCGCTTCGCCACCCGACGCCTTGATCGACGCGACGACGGCGGCTGCGCCCTCTTGGCCGTTCACGTAGTTCACGACGACGGTGGCACCTTCCGCAGCCAACGCCTTGGCGATACCGGCGCCGATACCGCTCGATGCCCCTGTGACGACAGCGATTTTTCCTTTGAGCTTCATGATTTCCTTGGTCGGTTGATGAGTTTCTGAAGAGCCCATGCCATCAGGCAGTCGAGGCCTGAACGGTCGGGTGCTGCTGCTTCGAGTGTTCAGCCGAAAGGTTTCCCGCGGGTGCCGCTTCTTCTCTCATCCTTGCCTGAACTTCTCGTTCGCTTGCGGGGAACAGATGGACGGAACATGATGAGCCGCATGACCCATGCGATGGATGAGCTGCGCAGCATCGTGATGCGCGCAGAGAACAAGTGGACCGGAACCGGCATATCGCGGGTGGCGATGGTCCGCGCCGAGGCATGCGCAGACCAGGTGTATCAACCGATGCTGCACTTCGTACTGCAGGGTTCCAAGACGCTCAGCATCGGCAGCCGGGTCTCGACATACCAGGCCGGAACCTATTTTCTGGTTCCCGTGGACGTTCCTGCCACGGGTGAGATCCAGGCGGGCGGACCCGGCCTGCCTTATCTCGCCGTCAGTCTGACGCTGGAACCCGTTGTCCTTGCGTCATTGCTGCTCGAGGGTGTCAACGAGCCGGAGCAGGCGAACGAAGTCTGCTTTGGCGGTGTGTTGGCACCGGCAGAAATGACGGATGCGTGGCTGCGCATGCTGCGGCTGATCGATCACCCGCGGGAAATCGCGATGCTGTCGCCCATGATCGAACGCGAGATTTTGTTTCGCGCCATCCAGGGTCCGCTCGGTGGTTGGCTGAAAGACATCGCTCGGCCCGATGGACGACTCGCGCACATCCGCAGAGCCATCCACTGGATTCGGGAGCACTACAACGAACCGATTTTCGTGGAGCAGCTGGCAGCACTGACCGACATGAGCGTTGCGGCCTTCTATCGCCACTTCAAGGCCATCACTGCCATGACGCCGATCCAGTACCAGAAACGGCTTCGACTGCTCCGGGCCCGCTGGTTGCTGCTGTTCGAGCCACGGGATGCCGCCTCGATCGCCTTTGCCGTCGGCTATGAGAGCGCCTCGCAATTCAACCGTGAGTACGCCCGCCTCTTCGGATTGCCGCCGGCGCGGGACATGGCCAGGTTCAAGGCCGAAGGCCAGCGCGGCGCCGCGCGCGGTCAGGCCGCCCGGCTCTTGCCGCGCCGCGACAGCATGTTGAGCACTTCGACCAGCGTCGAGAAGGCCATCGCGGCGTAGATGTAGCCCTTGGGCACATGCACGCCGAAGCCGTCCGCGATCAGCACGGCGCCGATCATCAGCAGGAAGCCGAGCGCCAGCATCACGACGGTCGGGTTGCGGTTGATGAAGTTCGCCAGCGGTTCGGCGGCCAGCAG